>NZ_CM002299.1:1244323-1486974 GCF_000153125.2 Congregibacter litoralis KT71 | reverse complement strand
TGCGCCCCAAACACTGACAAATTTGTCTCGGTAATGGATAGCCCGCTTACGCGTGATCTCGCGATACTCTCTGACCGTCGATCCCGTAAAATCATGATTTGGTATTTCACAATCGTTGGCTTTTTCTTTACGTCTATCGCGGGATTTGTGAGCTTAAAATTGCTTATCCCGGTCCTGATCATGTATCTCACCGTGATCGGCTACCTTGTGTTCTCCGACATTCTGGCGCAAAGGCAAGAAAATTGGTTAACCAATAGAGCCAGATTCGTGAACTGGATTTCGATAGAGGCTACCCGTTTTTTATTAGAGAGCGCGCTCTTGATCACTCTCCTCGTATTGTTCCAAGGATGGGCGTCGGCACATTTTGGATCTATTGATGACGCTGTTTTGAACATTGGTTTGGTCTTTGCCTCCATCGACTTGAGCTTTGAAGGTCTATTCCGTTTGCTCATTGGTCCGTTTTTGCACAGTGGGCCTGCACACTCGATTGGCAATTTTATAGGGATCATCCTGGTCTTACCTATAGCCATGGTCTATTCGAGCGGTTGGGCTCTTTGTGTTTTTGTGGCGGGGACTTTGGTTGGCGGCGTGGTTTCTTACTACTTCTGGTCCATAGGGTCAATCGATCTGGACGGGTTTGTTGGCGTATCCGGGGGCATCTTTGCGTTGCTGGGATGGTTAGGCGCAATCCTGCATAAAAACGTCAGATTGGCGCCACTCGATATCTCTCCAGCGTTAGTCTCTATGGCTTTTTTCCTGATTTTAGTTTCCGAAGTGATCAATCCGAGTGCAGGTCTAGCGGCACACCTAGGCACGCTTATTTTTGGTGGTTTTTTGGGCGCGATTGCCCGCTCAGTACGCCCATTTAGACAGACTTGAATAAATGGAGGTTGGAGCAACGCCATCGTTGCCCCACTGTCGAGGTGATGCGCCATATGCTGCACGAAGGTAAAATCGGCTTTGGTCTTCGGCGCGAGTTTGCCGTAAGCGCTGAAGCGATCGTCGTTTTCATGAATAGCGCTGGCAGTGAACGCGGAGAACTTAAACAGGAGTTCGGTAGTATAAGTATTGTTTTTCCCGACCCGAACTTTGAGCAATGGGTGGACACGCCAGTCTGTCTAACTGAGATAAGAGATCTACAGGAAATAGGAGCACGATCCGCAATTGATCAAACTCAGGCAAGTCACCAACAAGTAGAGCCAACCCTGAAGCCAGGAGTAAAACAGGCGCGTCGGCTAGAAGATGCCAGCTAAAGGCGTCGACAACTTTGTTGGACAGAGGCTCGTCCAAGCAAAGAACGTACGAGGCCTATCTTCGCTAGCGCTGTCAGAGCTAATCGAGGTTTCGCAGAGCTCCATTTCGCTCTATGAGTCAGGAAAACAGAAACCTCGCCAAGAAGTCGTTGAGTCCCTTGCAACCGCTTTGCGTGTCCCAGTCAGTTATTTCTTCAAGCCAGCATCCGATTCCGAAACTAAAACACTTTTCTATCGATCAATGGCTGCAGCTACTAAAGCTTCTCGTGTTTTAGTAGAGGCTAAGTACTCTTGGGCGAGAGACCTGACTGAGTATGTCTTGGAATTCATTGATTTCCCCCCTGTAAACCTCCCTAGCTTCGACATTCCTGCCGATTTTAGGCAACTGGAGGTAAACCAAATTGAGTCGATCGCAAACGAGTTGAGAACCCACTGGAATTTGGGCAGCGCTCCCATTGCGGACGTGATTCGAACCCTTGAATCGAACGGAGTAATTGTCTGGAGAACATGCTTCGAATCCGAGAAGCTAGACGCTTTCTCAGAGAGCTGGAAGCCTCATCCTTTCGTGGTTCTCTCCACCGACAAAGACAACTATTTCCGATCGAGGTTTGATGCCGCTCATGAGTTGGGGCACCTCGTTTTGCATCAACAGGTCCAGAGGAAGCACCTAACTGATGCGTCTGACTACAAGCTACTCGAGAGCCAAGCTCATCGTTTTGCCGGGGCATTTCTGACGCCAGCGATAGCATATAGCAATGACCTGTACGACCTTAGCGTGGACGTTTTCCGTGCTCTAAAACCACGTTGGAATGTGACTATCGCGATGCAAATTATGCGTGCTCATCAGCTGGGACTGATAGATGAGGAGCAGAAACGCCGCCTTTATGTTGGCCTTTCGCGGCGGAAATGGAGAAAAAGAGAGCCTCTTGACGACACTGTCGAACCTGAGAAACCTAGCTTGTTAAAGAAGAGTGTCAAACTGCTTCTTGACGAAGAAGTCAAAACCAAGGAGCAGCTTATGGCAGAGATCAGCCTAAGCGGCGTCGATCTGGACATCCTCATCGATGAACCTGGTCTTTTCAGTGTTCAGGACGGACCAAGCCCAAAACTCCGCAACATTCAATCCAATATCATTCCTTTTCGCCGACAATGACTATCCTTGCCTTCTATGCCCGCAATACAAATATGGGCCTAGAGATGACTTACGTCTCCGATAAGTCTCGACAATGCGCCGCCGCTAACTCGATTTTCGACGCTCTTCGCCACCGATACAGGGATTCATACTAAATTAGTAGCTTGGCCGAAACACGATAGTCACCTTGGGCCCATTCCCATTTAGTACTAATTGATTCGTGGAACCCAGCGGTTCCGCTGCTAGAAGAGAAAACGCTCAGGAGTACGGTGGAAATCATGCATCAAAGCCGCCGGCCTTAGCGCCCTGTGCCGAGCAGAAGACAAATGGAGGCCCAACGGAGGTAAGCCTTTGTATATTAGACGGAAAATTGATCTGTACATATTGTCGCTGGGGCTACTCTTCCTATTCTTCTTCATCCTAACGGTCTTCTCGCGTCCGGTATCTCTTTCGGCGGATCTTTTCCTTTTTTAGGTTAGCAAAGAAGCTCTCAGCCACCGCATTGTCATGACAGTTACCCCGGCGACTCATACTCGGCTCGATGTTCAACGTCTTCAATAATCGTTGGCAGCGATGACCCGTATACTGGGACCCTTGGTCTGAATCGCCACCAGTTTGCTAGACACCTTTCAGCCATACAAAATGGCTATCAGAGAGGTGTTTATGAGCAACAAGCGTTACCCCGAAGAATTCAAGAGAGAAGCCGTTCGCCAGATCACGGATCGCGGCTACAGCGTGGCGGACGTGGCCAGTCGGCTGGGCGTGACGACGCACAGTCTGTATGCCTGGGTGAAGAAGTACGGGCCGGCTGCTGAGCAACATCGAGTGGAGGCTGATGATCAGGCCGAGATTCGTCGGCTACAAAAAGAGCTTAAGCGTGTCACGGAGGAGCGTGACATTCTAAAAAAAGCCGCGGCGTACTTCGCGAGCCAATCCGAGTGAGGTACGCTTTTATTCAATCCCATCGCCACCAGTTGCCGGTGCGGCATCTGTGTTCTTTGCTTAACGTTCACCCCAGCGGTTTCTATGCGTGGCGTCGACAGCCGCTATCGGCTCGCGGTTGTGAGGACAAGCGGCTCTCTGGCCTGATCAAGCAGTTCTGGCTCGAGTCCGGTGCTGTGTATGGCTATCGGAAGATCCATCGTGATTTGCATGAAATAGGCGAGTGTTGCGGCCCCAACCGTGTCCACCGTCTCATGAAAGACGCTGGAATCAGGGCGCAGGTTGGATATCGCAAGCCACGGCATAAGGTTGGCAAAGCGCATGATGTGACGCCTAACGTACTGCAGAGACAGTTTAATCCGGCTGCGCCGAACGAGCGATGGGCGACCGACATCACCCATATTCGGACCCACGAAGGCTGGTTGTACCTGGCCGTGGTCATCGACTTATTCTCGCGCCGGGTGATTGGCTGGTCGATGCAATCACGGATCACGAGCGATCTGGTTCTAGATGCCTTGTTGATGTCGGTGTGGCGTCGCAAGCCGGTGAGCAAGGTACTTGTTCATTCGGACCAGGGCAGTCAATACACAAGCTATGACTGGAGCGCGTTTCTACGCGCAAACGGCCTTGAGGGCAGTATGAGCAGACGCGGCAACTGCCATGACAACGCAGTCGCTGAAAGCTTCTTCCAGCTACTGAAACGCGAGCGCGTGAAGCGCAAGATATATCCGACCCGGCAGGATGCCCGGGCCGATATCTTTGACTATATCGAGATGTTCTACAACGTCAGACGCCGGCATGGCTCGAACAGCCTGCTGTCACCTGTAGACTACGAACAGCATCACGAAAAACAGCTGGAAAGTGTCTAGAGAACTGGTGGCGATTCAGTCTGAATGCAAACTCACCTTATCGCTTGGCCGTCGGCGCCAGTAGGCCATCGTTAACGCGTCAAGCACTAAGTCGTCAGTGATTCGGTTGGCCATCGACCAACCGACAATATTGCGTGCGAATAGCTCTATGACTACGGCTAGAAACAAAAAGCCCTCGTGCGTATGGATGTAGGTGATGTCGCTGACCCACCATTGATTGGGCCGCTCCACGTTGAATTGCCGATCGAGCGTATTCGGCGCGAGCGTGCTTGGCGTTCCGCTGTAGTAGCCTCTAGGCCGCTTGTATCCTCGCTCTGACCGTAAGCCTGCAGCGCGCATAAGGCGCAAAACACGGTCGCGGCCACAGATGATTTGAGCTTCTGTCATATCCAAGTGAGTATTGCGGTAACCCGAGTGACCACCGCTCTCCAGCCAGAACTGCTTGATATGACCGGTTAGGCTTCGATCTGTTTCAGCGCGCTCACTCACCGGTGCTGCCAGCCAACTGTAATAGCTGCTGGGATGCACTTCCAAAGCTCGACACAGTACCCGCACGGGATACGTCTCACTACGAGATTTTATGGACGTGTAGTTTTCTTTGACTCGCCGGCAAAGAACACGGCAGCTTCCTTTAAAATGTTTCTCTCTTGTTCGGCGCGTCGTAGATCACGTTTGAGACGAGCAACTTCTGCACGTAGGTCCGCTTCTTCTTCACGCTGAGCGGTGGGTTTACTGAACCTTTTTTATCCAGTCGTAAAGACTCTTGTTCGAGATACCCAGCCACTGGCTGACATCGAGCACTGTGTAGCCGTGCACGACGACCTGGTTTACGGCTTCTTGCTTGAACTCATCCGTGTATCGAATCCCTTTAGACATTGTCTACCTCTTGTGATCATCTATGATTTTTACCACAAAAAGTGTCGGGAAAACTCAGGCCGTATCAGATCAATGAGATCGGGGTATCGAGGATGTTGGCCACGATTAACCGATAATGACCAAGTGAATTTGTGTCGAAAAGAAAAAACCCAGCTGAATCCAACCGGGTTTTTTGTTTGAGCTCTACGGCGTAGTTTTTACACACCCTCAATCGTCGCCCTTTCATGTCTTTGAGACAAAAAGCGATAGAAATTGACGCACTTCAGAACGACATATCCGGATGATAAAACGGGCGGCGAAAAACCAAGACCATCACTTTGTCTCAAGCTAAGAATCCCCTCGACCTCTCTTCCAGAAAAACACTACCACGTTCCATGTGAGTAATATGCAGAACAATCCCAAACCTGCGCCCAAGCTAAAGAATTCCATACCACCTGAAAGCAAATCGAAACGCACGAATATTCGATACACGCCCTCCATCAGAGCACCAAGCAACAGTGCAGCCAAGCTCTCTGGCGCGACCAATAGTACAAAGAACATCAGGCCTTTTAGACGTATCAGCACGAATCTACTCCTGATTTGCAAGCTGCAGCTTGCGCTGCTCCTCCTGCGCCACTCACTGCGTTTCCGATCGCCTCACCTATGCCCACGGCTTTCGGTGCGGCCGAAGAGGTGTGTGCCGGACGAGTGGCTTCGTCTATGTGTTGGTAGAGGTTCTTGGTGCTTATAGGGATCTTACTCAGAGCTCTTGAGCGAGCAAGACTAATCGAAGCATCAAGGCCATCGCCGATAAGCGAACCTCCAAACCCACCGATAGCCCCCGTGGCAGCACCAATGCCAACACCAGCCGTCATCTCTCGACCATCGACGGCATTGTTTGCAGCCGTTACGGATGCCCCTAGAACGGCTCCCGCGGATGCATTGGCTCCCGCTCTTACCAGAACGTTACCAGTCAGGTTTGCGACTCCTCTTCCCAGACCAACACCCGTTGTGCCAGAAACACCAGAGATGGAAATTTTTCCCGCGCTCGACCAAGACAAAGATAGCTCACCGGTAATCGCCTGTCTTGCCGCCTCCAAACCAGCACCGACGAGGAACCCGAAGAGCGCAAAACGACCATCGGGATCGACGTACAAGTAAGGATTATTATTCGCATACGAATACCGATTAAATGAGAAGACACTACCTTCCTGAAACTCAACCGGATCAACGCTCAGAAATCGCCCCAAACTTGGGTCGTACCACCGCGCTCCAAAGTATGTAAGACCAGTATCAGCCTCATCGTACTTACCCGTGTAGAACTGCCGATTCTCCCAAGGTGAATTCGTCGACTCACAGGGGTTCACCGAGCAGTCCTGCTCACGACTTTCTTCTAATAAGCGTCCGCCGTAGGGCGCATAGGCCTCACGCCACTTCACCGCTCCCGTCTCATCCGTAGCCACCACCGGAGAACCGAGGGCGTCGTAGTGGTAATACGTGACCTCCTCTTGCTGAGCGGTGACCGCACCCGTCACAAAGAAAAGAGCTGGTCCCAGAACATGCAGGAGCGATTGGCTAAGAAGTCTCATCAAATTACTCCTATCTAGTCGGCCAGCGTGTAGTTGATGGTGAAGACCGGATGCCTCGACGCATTACCGTTGTTGCTGGAATAGTAGCCCAGGTAATCGTTAACGGCGTTGATTAGCTTTTGATCGTAGATCCAATTGATTCGGATTAGAGCTGTTGTGATCGCATTCCGCGCCAGCGGGAATTCTTCTTCCTCCCCGCTAGTGCTGGTTCGATCAAAAGCATCATTACCGAACTTTTTCTCTATGTTGGCGCGGAGTTGCGGATCGCTGGACATAGCATCGTGCAACTTGTTTCCAGCATTTCGATGGCCGGACCTAGACTTAGCGGCAGACTTCGTAAGGTCAGCAGAAAATCCGCCATCGAGGCCAGCAATTCTCTTTGTAACATCAGAGCACTCTGACGCTTACATTCCACTAACCCGCCGATTTCCTCAATATATTCAATACGTACACTTGCCATCTTCTCTGGTGTCCATTCATTCTACCGACCAAAACGCCTAGAGGCACGTTACACTACTTTAAGCTATCGATTAGTTTTCCTAACCCAGGAATCGCAGAGTCGATAACCGCTTTCGTTATCTCATCGGGCCTTTCGAGTTCTTTGTCAATAAGGTATGAATTTGCCGACTCTAAATCTGTGAGTTTGTCAGTGAACTTGCGATCCCATTCATCAGAGCATGACTCGAGCGAGTTTCTTAAAAATATAAGGTCTTCGATCAACTCACCCAACTCAAGACTGCCATTGAGGTATGACTTCAGTTGCCTTTGCATTTTTGCAATCTGCCTTGAGTCATATTTGCTACAGGCCATCTACCTCTTGCCCCTCATAACGGTAACGACTTTTTTAGCTTGAGAGACAACAGTTACATTGTTATCGGAATCAAAATGTCTGGTTCGGCCTGGTATCGGATCTGGAGATGACTTTCCTTGCTTGATAGCATTCTCTACCGACGATGGCATCACGCCTCGATTTTGCATTTGATCGAAGGCATGGCCCGAGTACTGTCGCCCAGCAACTTCTCCATCGGCGTTTCGTACTTTTTGGTAAGGCGCATTTTTGAGCTCGTAACCTTTACTGCCCTTGAAGCCTGTCGCAAGTCGCTCTCCGCCCTTTGTCACGTCACGTGCGCCGCGGATGGCTGAGCTTGCTCCAGCTGGCACAAACGGAAAAGCAGCCGCCACGCCGTCAACTAATACTCCGACGCCATCGAGCGCTGCTGCTCCGTAGTTCCCCGCCACTAAATTCGATGCGAGCGACCGCACGCCCAAAGCGACATTGAAAATATCCCAGGCTGTTTCTACAGCGCGGCCATCAGGGTCTACATACTTATACGGATTTCCGTTCGCGTAGGCATACCGGTTAAACGAGAAGACGCTGCTCTCCTGAAACTCAACCGGATCAACACTCAGAAATCGACCCAGACTCGGGTCGTACCAGCGCGCTCCAAAGTATGTAAGACCAGTATCAGCCTCATCGTACTTACCTGTGTAGAACTGCCGATTCTCCCAAGGTGAATTGGTCGACTCACAGGGGTTTACGGAGCAGTCCTGCTCACGACTTTCTTCCAATAAACGTCCGCCGTAGGGCGCATAGGCCTCACGCCACTTCACCGCTCCCGTCTCATCCGTAGCCAGCACCGGGGAACCGAGGGCGTCGTAGTGGTAATACGTGACCTCCTCTTGCTGAGCGGTGACCGCACCCGTCACAAAGAGAAGAGCTGACCCCAAAACATGCAGGAGCGATTGGCCAATAAATCTCATCAAATTACTCCTGCCTAGTCAGCTAGCGTGTAGTTGATAGTGAGGACCGGATGCCGGGACGCATCACCGTTGTTGCTGGAGTAGTAGCCCAGGTAATCGTTAGCGGCGTTGTCGTTGTCATCTTCGGCAAAAGCAAACCGCACTTGCAGTCGAGTCGCGCTCGACACGACGGCGCTTTCAATGACGCTTACACCGGTGGGCGTCAGCGTGACCACCGCAGGGTTGCCTTCCACAAAGGCGCCGGCGTCGACCACCGTTGCCGAGGATTGAAAGTCCTCACTCTCAAGTGCAGCACTACTGCCAAACACACCGCTGGTGACATCGACTTCGACAGTGCCGAGGGTACTCACATCTCCAATGTTCGAAGAGCCTGTGCGCACTAGCTGAAGCACCGCGTCTGAGATCAATACATCCACCGGAATCGATGAGGGATCGAAGCTAAGGAGCATTTTTAGCTGTCGGTCGCTGGAGTCGTCCCCAAAGCGCAAGGAGCGCTGGCCAGAGGCGCCGGCTGTGACCGCACCACCGACGTTCGACGTCTCGTTAGTTTCCCGCACATAACCATCCTCGGCAGCAATGCTGGTCAGCACAAGCTGCTCGATATCGCAGACGTTTCCAACACCATCGTTGTCGATATCAGTCTGGTTCGGATTGGGTATGCTCGGGCAGTTATCGGTGGCGTCGGTAATCCCATCGCTGTCTGTGTCAGCAACACTTTCGATGGTGATACTTGCGGTGTCGCTAGCGGCGTTGCTACCTGAGTCAGTGACCGAAGCCGTGAGGGTATGATTACCCACAGTCAGCGAACTGATGGACAAAGACGGTCCGCTGCCTAGCGGTCCATCAATATCTGAGCTCCAGCTAACACTGGAAGAAAGGTCTCCGTCTTCGGTATCCGTGGCTGATGCGACCAACGATACAGAAGACCCAAAGCTGACGGTGGGCGATCCAGCAGGGCTAGAAACAGACACAACCGGCGGCAGATCAGCTGGGGAGGTATCGTCAAGAATATACCGAACCGTCATCGTCGGTCGAAGCGAGGCATTACCCACATTACTGGCGTAAAAGCCCAATGAGTCTTGCGTGCTGTTGTCGTTGTCATCGACCGTGAAACCGAGCCTGACTTGCACCCGGCTCTCGCTGTTCAACAACGCAGCAACGACTGAACTGATCCCAGCAGTGTCAATCGAAACCGACGCAGGGTTGGCTGCGACAAATACGCCCACATCGGACGAGCTTGCGACCGCCTCGAAGTCTGAGATCTCGAGCGCCTCAGAGCCACCGAAAGATCCAGATTGCACATCGACTTGAACTATGCCGAGCGCACTCACGTCACCTCGATTAGAAGATGGATCGTCGCTGCCAATCAATTCAAGGCTCACCTCATTGATGATCGCATCGACAGGTATTGTCGCTATATCGAAGCTTAGGATGCTCTTGAACTGACGGTCAGAACCATCGTCGCCAATTCGAAGCGACTGACGCCCTGAACTCGTCGCCCATACACGGCCGCCCGTATTGGAACTTTCATTCTGCTCGCGAATGTACCCGTCGTCGGCTGCTACGCTCGTGAGAGTGATTTCCTCAATATCGCAGACGTTACCGACTCCGTCGGTGTCGCTATCGATCTGGTTGGGATTGGCAACCGCTGGGCAATTATCGACTCCATCTTCGATACCATCAGCGTCAGCGTCGGAACTGCCTGAATCAGGGACATTGGGATTGGTGCCACCTGCATACTCTTGGGCATTTGTCAGTCCGTCACTATCTGGATCGTCATTCCCGCCATAGCTGGCAATTCCTCCAAAGTTGTCGTACTCCCAGCCGTCTGGAAGGCCATCGGAATCGTCGTCGTCGGAATACAAGTAGATCGTGATAGAAACAACGTCGTTGCCCGACAAGCCGCCGCCATCAATCACGGCGCCGGTAATCGTGTGCACCCCGGTTGAAAGAGTGGAGGTTGCCAAGCTAGCCGCTGCTCCCAGGAATCCATCTCGGTTTGACGTCCAGCTGATGGAGGCCGAAAGATCACCTTCTTCGGAGTCAGTCGCCGTTCCTGTCAAGATCACAGAAGTACCGGCAAGCGCGGCATCTCCGTTAGCCGGTGATGTAACTAGAAGGCTGGGTGCGGTGTTGGGCACCCCTTCAATGTCAATCAGGATCGACTCCACGACCACGTTAGTGCCACTGTCAGTAACAGATGCCGTAATCGTGTGGACACCTTCGCCTAAAGACGACAAGCTCAAGGGACTGCCAGAGCCCAGTTCGCCGTCGACACTTGAAGACCAAGCGATCGATCCACTGAGCGGTCCATCCTCCGGATCTGACGCCGTGCCGGTGAAGGCGATGCTCGTCCCAACAATGAATGATGCGTCATTAAGCGGAGAGTCAATGCTGACACTTGGTGGCTGATCGGCAGCCGCGACGGTAAAGCTCACCGTGTCAGACTCAATGTTCGAACCGGAATCGGTCACTGACGCCGTAAGCGTATGATCACCCTCCGTGAGTGAACTCACAGAAAGCGAGCCGCCCACACCAATCACCCCATTGATAGACGACGTCCACTCAACGTCGGAAGCCAAGTCCCCGTCCTCAGGATCCGTAGCAATAACCGCCAGACCTATAGCTATTCCTGCGACAAAGGGTTCTCCCTCTACTGGCGAAGTGATTTGGATCGTCGGCGGTTGGTCTACGGCAGGGTCAATCGTGATGGAAACATTAGCCAACGCGCTATTACTTCCACTGTCTGTCACCGTAGCGGTGATGCCGTGCGCTCCCTCACTCATCGAAGAAACAGTGACCGAACCGCCAGCACCCAAGGGGCCGTCGAGACTCGATGACCATGTCACGCCACTCGACAGGTCTCCATCCTCAGGGTCGGTTGCGCTGGCCGTCAACGTGACGTCGTTGCCAGCAGTAAAGGTGGCCCCATCGACGGGAGATGAGATGCTAACTTGAGGACTTGCATCAACCGTGTTCATCACCTGAACGTGGGAGACAGTCGCTACGCGATTCGAATTGCTGTCGATTGACTCTGCATAAATCACGTGCGATCCGAGGCTCAAACTCGGCACTACGATTGACGAGCCCTGACCGAAATAGCCGTCGATGTTGGAGGACCAGTAGACAGTTGAGGAAATGTCACCATCCTCAGCATCAATCGACGTAGCTGCCAGCGTGACTGGAGTACCCGCTGCCACGGAGGACCCACTCGCCGGAGAAGTTATCGAAACCACTGGTAGAGACTGGTTTGCGCCCATAACAGTCACACGAACCGTTCGACTGTCTGTATTTCCGTCGCTGTCCGTAATCGTTGCCACCAGCGTATACAACGCAGGGAACGCGGTTGAAGTGTCGAAGATCACTTCTGACCCGGTTCCGAAAGACTGACCAAATGTGGACGTCCACACGATGTCGGACGAGATGTCACCGTCCTCTAGATCGGTCGCGGTACCGACCAGTGAGAGGGAGGAACCCAGGGTGACCCGGAAATTGTTCAGCGGGAAGTTGATTACAACGTCAGGGGCTTCATTCGTCGCATTGACCGTGAGCTGCACCAACTCGTCTACGGTGTTCGTGTCAGAATCTGTCACGCTCGCAGCGAGGGTATGAACACCGGCGGAGAGACTGGTCACTGACAAGCTAGCGCCTGTACCGAGCGGTCCATCAAGATCAGAAGACCAACTCAACCCGCCAGAAATGTCGCCATCCTCAGCGTCTGTGGCAGAAGCCGCTAACGTCGCTTGTGAACCAAACTGAATGGAAGAACCGTCCACGGGGCTTGAGATTGCGACCACCGGCAATTCGTTTGTGCCGGGGCTTACCGTCACGGTGACCGTTTGCATCGCTTCGTTGGCAGCACTATCTACTACGGTGGCGACGATCACGTGACTGCCTTCGGTCAGCGTCGAAACGCTAAGCGATGAGCCGACGCCTAAATCGCCATCCAGACTGGATATCCAAGCAACATTGCTCGAAACATCGCCATCCTCAGTATCTGTCGCAGTCGCCGCGAGCGTGATGGGGGAGCCTAGTATGGTGGTGCTGCTCTCCAGCGGCGAAGTAATGCTGAGAGTCAGTGACCCATCACTAATCGGGGAGTCCACAGCAATCGTCAGAAGACGTGAAGTGCTTTTGCCAGAGTCGTCCGTAGCCGCAAGCACAAACTGAAGGTCGGTTGGCGTATCAGGCGCCAGGAAGCTGGTCTGGGCGCTCAGCGGATCATCGACGTTTACTTCAACAGTAAAGTCTGGCCCATAAAGCAGTTGAGTCCATTCATGGCTGACGATACTCCCTGAAAGCGCATATGATGACGCGCCATCAAGACTAACCGTTGTGTATGGGAGTACACGTGAAGGGCTGCTGATAACAGGCACCGGTCCATCTCTCGTCGTCCTAGACTCGACGATATCGCCCGTGTCGAGAGCCCAGAATACGGTTGTCTCTCCTGCGAGCGAAGAAAACACTGACGTCGGCGCTTTACTGGTAGACCCACTTTGTGCATCGACTAGTACGCGACGCCAAGCGCCATCGTGGGGATCGAGGCGAGAGTCTGTTCTTACCATGAGCGGCGCATCTGCGGAATCTGCGGGTACACTGAAGGCCGCACCGGCTAACGAGATGCCTGCAATCTCACCATTGATAGCGGCAGCGCTAGAAAATGGCAGCTGCTGAGACACAGACCAATTCGCATCACCTGAGTTACGAGTGACATAGTCATCACCCCACGACATGAGCCACCGCCCGTCATAGGAAACGCTAATTTGCGCACCATCGCCAAGATCATCAAAATTCTTATCTGCTGCGTACCACCAGATGGGCCCGGTTAACAGCTGTGATGCACCTGATCCAAAATTGTAGGACAAGCTCTGCAACGACGTGCTATCTCCGTCCAGCCACAGCACAACCACTTCACCATCGTTATCGATCGCAACACCTCGGGCTGCTGTATAGTGATCGTTTCCGCCTGTGTCATGGCTCCCGTATTTAATTTCTTCAACGGTCGTCGCCGCAGACCATCCTGAGACTGGGTCCCAGAATGCTAGCCATGTGTCAAAAGTGTCTGTCGCGCTGTCGTATCCGGGCGCGTGATTCTGCTTGCGCGTCCATGCCACAGCGAGTTGGCCGGCGTCGTTAACGGCGCAAAACTGCCCCAAAACCTCGCCGTACGCTTCGTTGGGATCAAGCTCTTCCTGCTCGAAGAGCCATCCTGAGGAGGATTCAAATACGTTGTACCGTGCTTGGGGCACCGCACTCAGCGGAGAACTTGGCGTCAACCTGAGGTTGGAGTCTTGCATGGAACACAGGTGCGCTCTTCCTTGGCCGTCAAACATCACGTCCGTAATCGAATCAAAGCCAAAGTTACCGTTTGCCTGGTTGGCCTCCGGTGAAACCGTAAGCCGTGGACCAAAGGACCCGCCAGCTGATCTGAACCTAGAGAAAGCCGGTTCAAAGCCACCCAAAAGCGCATTTGTGCTATCAATCCATGTAACAATCACATCGCCCGCGCCAGAGATAGCCGCATTGAGGTCGGGATAGTAGTTGCTACTGGTATCGATGACTTCACCCGCGTCCCAACCAGTACTAGGCGCATATTGGTGGACCACGATGTTGTAGCTACCGGCACCCCCGGTGACGGTGGCGAGCACTTTCTCGCCAGCCGCATTCGCTTTGATGGTGGTGCGGCCGAGCTGAAAAATGCTTCTTGGAATCGGAAGGGGAGAAGGGAGGCCGAAAGCCGTGTCCGCCGGTGCAAGCACCAATTCACCGGAACTATCCAACAAGCCCGATGCGCCATGCTGCTCCACCCGGTAACCGTAGTCCGTTTGGTTCGCCAGCCCATCGTGGAGGAAAAATGTCGTCGTGACGTCGTCGATCAGCGGCCACGTTGTTGAGCTGGAGGACGTATCCGTAGAACCGAAGATGCGGAAAGACGTAGCGTCAATATGAGGCTGCCATGTCAGTCCAATTCGCCCGTCACCGGGATGAGCACTGTACTCAAGTGGTGGATTCGCGACATTAGGGTCGGTGCCCGCACGAAGCTCATCAGCGTTACTGACCCCATCAGAGTCTGGGTCGCCAGCGGGAGACGCAGCGGTGTTTGAGGAAAAGTTGGAAAACTCCCAAGCATCGCTCAGCCCATCACCGTCTTCATCATCTCGGAACGAGTACCAAGTTACAGAAACAGTATCAGACGCAGACAAGCCGCCCTCATCGGTAACCGTCAGTGTGAAGACCCTGGCTTCAGTGTCGTTGTCGCCGGCGATGGGGCTGTTATTCCATGGCGTGTGCGCCGTGAGCACAGAACTATCAGCGCTCGGAGTTGCGCCAGACAATGCATCCCAAGAGTAGGAGACAGATCCTTCTGCATCCGACGAGCCCGTGCCATCAGCTAAGAGATCCTCACCGAATACGCCGAAAAGATCGGGGCCTGCGTTTGCGACGGGCGGCGAGTTCGCAGCAACAATTTGAACCGTTAGCTCACCGACAGTTGATGTACCTCGGTCATCCGTTGCCGTGATCCTAAAGACGACACTCGCGCCGCCTGAGCTCGCCGGTGCAGTAAAAGAAATGGTTCCGGCAGAATCATCGTCTATGATGCCCACTGGGCCGCTAATCTGCTCCCAGTCCCAGTTCACCAACTCTCCGTCTGAGTCGCTCAATGGGGCCGTGATAGCCAACGAGGTGCCCTCAAGGATCGAAAGGTTCGTTGAAGTATCAAACACAGGGGGTGCATTCAACTTAGACGAGGCGATCATCTGCCGCCCGACATAGAAATACTCGTGACCGTAGTCTGGGCCGTCCTGTGAGTATTCGCCAATCAGCAATCCCTGCTGCGAATAAGCAAAGTCGACGTAGTCAGTTGGATCATTGATCGCGCTTCTTCTGGCGCGATGACCTGCACCGTCATAATCAGCGGTGAAGCTCCCGGGGCCAACAAGGCCTGTTGCACCGCCAGTATTGCTACGACCAATCGTCGCAGTGATCAATTGGTTCGCATCGTTGAACGTATACCGGTCGTCTTTGAAAACGTTGAGCGGCTGACCTTGGGTATCGAATGTCGCCTCAGTGAGCCCCGATAGATTACCCAGAGTATCGTACGAATAGATTTGCTTCTTCGCATCTACGCTGTTAACCGTCTCAAACAGCCGCTGCGCCGAGTTCGTGTGCGTGAGTGAGCGGCCGTTCTTCGGGTCAGCCTTACTAACAAGATTGTTTAAGGCGTCGTAGCTATATGAGGCTCCACCCCAAGACCCGCTCGTAAAAAGAAGCCGGTTGAGCCCGTCATACGTCATTACACGATCATTGGCAGACGAGACAAGGTCGGAAATTGCCGTAACATTGCCTGCGTTGTCATAAACATAGTTAAGCGACGACAACGCCCCCGTGATTATGGAGTCCACGCGAAGCCGGTTGTCGAGCGTGAAGACAGTTTCTAAGCCGTTCTGGTAGGTGAGGCGCTCAGGCGCACCACTCGGAAAGTAATCCACGGCCGTCACATAAGGGGTGGCTTCAGAAGGGCGACCTAGAGCATCGGGAGAATAGGTGACGGTGCGACCCGATGGATAGTCGGTCCGGAGTAAGTGATCCAGACTGTTATGCACATAGTCAATCGGGTAGGCCGTTGAACCGACCGTCACAGTCTCTGAGGTTAGATTCCCATTGGCGTCGTACCCGTAAGATCGCGTCGTCAACGCATTGGTAACACTGGTTACGTTCCCGTCGGCGTCGTACAGGTAACCAACGTCTATTGTGTCATCGACATAGTCGACATTGGAGAGACGATTCAGCTCGTCGTATGAGTACCCAACCGCGATGCCACCCACTGTTTTAGAAGTCATGTTCCCGATTGCGTCACGACCGTAAGTCGTCAGGCCAACGCCGAACGGCCGATCAATGCTGACGAGGAATTCGCGAGAATCGTAGCTGTAGATTTCGGAAAAACCGGAGATAGGGCCATAGTTCACGGAGCTACCCTGCGAAACGGAAATGATTTTTCCGTTGACATCTCGTCTAACCTGAACCGCGACTTCCTCGGGGTAATAGATCTCGAGCGGGTAGCTTATGCTGTTGCCCAAGTACATCATCCGCGTCAGCGTCAGCTTGTTGTTTTCATCCCTCGTTTCCACGGAGTGGCCACCGTCCGGGGTGAAAGCTTGGTAGCTATATGACGTAGAGGTGCTATCAGCATTGACCTGTGAGGTCACGCGACCGAGCGTGTCGAAAGCCCATGTGGTCCCCGCTACTGAGTTAGGGTTAGATTGAGACACTTGGCGGCCAAACACGTCATACCCGCTTGTGACATCAATCTGGTCACCACTAACGGTGTCCTCTCGACGAACCAAGGTCTGCTGACCAAAACCATCCCAGGTCACCCTTTCTCGGAACGCACCACGCGAAAGCGTTTTGCTTGTTGCGGTGTACGTAACGGTGACATCGTCGCCGATAGGGAAGTCGATCCCCGTCACCCGGTTCAGGTCGTCATAAAAAAAGGACGTCGTGTAGCCGCGCGCGGAGGTTTCAGAGGCAGTCGTACCTGTGGGATTGACCACTCGAGTCATAGACGTGAGATCTGGGTAGGCCTCCGCTTGGGGCGAGCCACGATAGTAGTTCGCCAGCGTCGTCGTGTGATTACGGGCATTCGTGATCGTTGCGACATCACCTGACCCTGTGTAGCTATAAGACGTCGCCACCCCGTAGCGCGTCTCGGTCAAAACGCGTCCTTGTGGATTGTAGCTCCAGCTAAGCGTGCCCCGATTATTTGCCCCCTCAACAGATGATTCCTGCGTCGGCAGCCCGATCAGCCAATTTGTCGTGTCGTTAAGGTACGAGTGTGTCGTGACCTTATGATCGTCATCCGTATTTTCTACACCCAGGGTGCGAAATAGCATCGTCTGTCCAACATTTCCATAAATGTCGTAACCGGTGAATGTCTCCGTAGACTGAACTCCGTCCGTAAGCACTTGCACCTCCGAAGTCACAGGCACTCGAACCTCGGAGTCGGACAGTGCGGTGAGCAGCCCAGACTTGAAGACCTGATCAGAGATAACACGCCAGCTCAGACCATATTCAACTGCCCTCATCGCCGACAAATCGGATCCGTTGAAGAATTCATGTTTCAAGCGGTGTCCAATTTGATAAAGGACGTCATTTAGGCCCACTACGGACCAATAACCATAGTGATAGGCCTTCTCCGAGCCGTCCGGCGTCACAATGACAGTCTCATCGACCATTCGTCCAGCATTGCCAGACCACCGCGGACCTAAGGATGATGCATCGACCGAACCGTAGTTGAATTGATAACTCCAAGTTCCCGTCGCTCCGCCAGGAGTCGACTTTGTTTTTGAGTCGATTGCAACGACGCGAAAATCAGGGTTCGGCTGATAGGGCTGAACCTCTTGGTAGGTGTATGTGGTTTCGCCGCCTGCTGGCGTAGTCGCTTTTGTGAGTCTGTCGGCGCTCGCATTGCCCGATGCACCGTACTCATAGACCCAATCTTCGCCGTCGGGTCTAACCACACTCGTCAACAAGTAATTCTGGGCGAATCCCCACCCCGTTTCGGGTGCGCTACCGACGAGCTGATGGTTGTATTGCCAAACCTGGCCGTTGGCAGTGATTAGTGCCAGACGAGCACTTACGTCAGCACTTGATACGGGTGCATCCGATGGGTTTTCGTATGAGTAAACAACCTGCCTGCCATCTGACGCATCGATTTGAGTCAGTAGCTTCATCCCGTTTTGGATTTCGAGATAGGTGAAATCCAAAGTGTTGCCATAGGTGTCCTCAATGCGATCCGTAAAGAACGTCTCTACAAACGGTGCAGGCTCACCCTGAGGGCCGTCCTCGCCCTGTATGTAGGCCCGTTCTCGCATGTAGTACTGCGTGCCATCTGGTGCCGTGGCAACAAACCCCAGCAAATAGTTGTTCGGATCAACGCAGTCGACCCGCCAGTTGGATTTGGTAATGAATGTCCCATCAGCCAACGCTTTGCTGTGTACCAAGAGTTCACGACCTCCTGTCGCGAATTCGATTGCCGGATTGTTAGAAGTGTTACCGGTAGGTATAGGGCCCGCTGTACACAGCATGCTGGCGCCTGATGAAGCGGTGATGCGACCAAAGTGCATAGTCCATCCGTATCCATACGGGTTTTGATAGGACGGCGCACTTTGCGGGAGGTTATAAAAGCGGGTGATGTCGATGTTGAGACCACCATTTCCAGGAATCGAGATGTCAACATATTGACGCTGCACATTCCCGCTGAACAGATTGATACTCTCATTGGGTTCAGGCGATGGGGACAGGTTTGTTCGGTCGAGCCCAGACTCCTTGTAAAAATCTCTAAACCCCTCTTCGCCAATCACCTGTTGAGCGAAAACCAAAAAAGCAAGTGCTGTAAGTGCGACGCGTGCTGTAAGCATTGCGGATGACCCCAGGTAACGGTATCAATAAGCGACAGCGATAAGGGTCGCTTACCCAGGGTGTAAGAGCGGTGGAAATTACTCCAACATCACCTAACGTTTAGCCGTCTATCGTTCGTTTGTTTCGCTCAATCCTAGCAGGGACTGGTCACACTAAAGCAAATTTTTTGTTATTTTTTTTAATTTTTTAATGCCCGCTGCAAAGAGCCGAGCGACGCTACCTTGCCTCAGCGTAGCTCTGCATGAACTGCCGACAACATGGTGAATACGGCCTCAGGTTTGTAGGAGGCCTTTCAGGCTAAGTAATGCTGCATGACCTGGCTGGTTTAGTTGGTCATAAATTCCCACCTTGAGCTTGACAGGCGGAACATATTGGCTTGTGGTACGCGAGCGTTGGTTGTTGTACCAATAGAGCCAAAAAAGCGTTGCATTTTCGAGAGTTTTACAGATTTTGCAGTGACAATAGTGGTTGACAACCTCTATTTTGAAAAGGCGGAAGACGCTTTTCGGCCATGGCGTGTTAGCGCGAATCGCCCTCAATTCCACGGAAGGCGCAAAGCCCGCCTCAGCAGGTGGCCCCATAATATCGAATTGCTAGGGACCATCTGATTTGAAGGGAGAAGCAGACAGCGGCAGACGCGCCGAGCGATCGGGAGGCCGGCAAGTCGAGTCCGTTTGTCGTCCGATGGCTGTTATCAACGCCGTTTCCGGCGTTTTCCCAAATTCCACGCGCACCTATCCTGCGGCTACCAGCAATTGCCGGCGCGCCATCCAAAGATTCGACAGCGCGAACAAGACATGCAGGCGAGCCGTGTTCTTGGCCAGGCCGCGATACCGCACCTTGGTGAAGCCGAACTGCCGCTTCACGACGCGGAAGGGATGTTCAACCTTGGCGCGCAGGCTGGCGAGCTCGCGGTTGAGCTCGCGCTCTTCCTCGGTCCGCGGCCGGTGCTTCGTGTTGCGGTACGGCGTAACGATGTATGGGCCTGATTCGGGCTCTGGCGAATCCAGTGTCCGATTTTTCTTGTGGTACCCGGCATCGCCGAGAACAACCTGTTCATCACCATGCAGCAAGTTGTCGAGCTGCGTGATGTCGGCGACCTTCGCGGCGGTGCCGATTACCGTATGAACCAGGCCGCTCGAACCGTCGACACCGATATGGGCCTTCATGCCGAAGTACCACTGGTTGCCCTTTCTGGTTTGGCTCATCTCGGGATCGCGCTAGCCTTTCTTGTTCTTCGTGGAGCTCGGCGCGTGAATGATCGTGGCATCAACCAGCGTGCCTTGCCGCAGCAGCAGACCCCGGTCTGTCAGGTATTGATTGATGGTCTCAAATAGGGCCGCCGTGAGGTTGTGGCGCTCCAGAAGACGCCGAAACTGCAGGATCGTACTCTCGTCCGGGACGGCGTCTTCGCCCAGTTCAATGCCGGCGAAGCGGCGCATCGACTCCGATCGTAGAGAGCTTCTTCAGCACCGGGATCCGACAGATCGTAGAACTGTTGCAGGCAGTAGATGCGAAGCTTGGTCATCAGGGGCAGCGGCACGCGCCCCCCACGGGTCTTCGTCGGCTTGGGGTAATGCGGCTCAATCAGCGCGCAAAGATCGTCCCAGGGAATCACCTGGTTCATCTCTGTCAGGAACTTCTCGCGACGGGTCTGCTTCTTCTTCTGCGAGTACGCGAGGCCGGCGAACGTTGTCTGTTTCATTGGCGGCAACCACTCATCCCATGCTCGGTAGTACTATCGCCGATCACGGTTTCCAAATCTGAGTTTCCCTACGTAATGACTACCCATTTCTTCACCATGCACCACGCCGTTCGGTGCTCCTCTGGCACAGATCGCCCGATCCAAAGTCGTGAGCACCAACCCTGTTCGCATGTTCGTCGAGACGCGCAAGCCGATCAGGTGGCGTGCACAAGTATCGAGAATGAAACCAACGAAGCCCATGCCTCTCCAATTCGGCACATAGCTGAAATCTGCAACCCAACGCTCGCTTGGTCGAATCAGCCGCAAACTATTTGGACACACGATCCTGCGGCGTGACAGCTGTCAAATAAGGCTCCGTCGCTTTCCAAGACCCACCACGGCGCACGCCATTCACCCCTAGCTCACATATGAAACATTGTAAAGCCACAACCGGGTGCATGATGCCCTTCACGACCCGACCGCCTCCAGATCTTGTGCACATCGTAGACTTCATCGCTCTGAGCGAAGATGCGCTCCAGCTCGCCCTTGAGTTGCCGATTGCGTAACTCACGACGCGGTCGACGCTAAGGCTTACGGACGGGACGTAACTGGCTAAGAGCCAGTTGTGCTCATTCCTCGAACGCGCAGTAATGCATGGGTTTTTACGAACCCGCTTGTTCCAATCGTTCAAAGTCCCATCGCGAAATACACTGATTCCACAGTGCCGAGGCAAGCGGATTGGGACACCACCTGAGGCGCTAGACCGATGTTGCGTCAGAAACGCCCCGCGATAGCAAGCTTGCGACTTTACTGGCAGTATTTGTGCATAGTTGAAATCAATATGCACATCAGGAGCTAAAGCGTGAACAGAATCCTAATAATTGTACTCTTAGCAACCACATCTGCCTGCTCAAATGTCACAAGTCGGACACCTAACGAAACGACGATTTCGGGCGCAGGAGGCTTGGTAAAAGAAACTAGAGCATTCAACCCTATGCTTACGGGCTCATCTGCTTCGTTCTCCACGATCGACATGTGCGGCCTTTTAAGCGCACACGACCTAGTCACATCCTCGACCAAAGACTCTTGCACCTTGAACACAACAAATTTCAAAGCCGCGACAAAGCGCACCAGGAACGAAATACAAGACACATTGATCGCAGCTTCGAACCAAAAATGTGGAGAGTACTTTGGGCTTCTCTACTCGATGAAAGCTGATGCAGATGTTTTTTGGGGTAGCCTCGCTACATTGTTTTCCGGCGCAGCGGCAGTGGTTACTCACGGGCAAACAGCATCTGCTCTCGCCGCAGCTGGTGCGGTGAGCTCAGGTATAGGCGCCGAGGTACAGCAAGCGTATTTTGCAAATTTAGCGATTGAGGTAATCACGGCGGGCATAAACAGTCGACGTAACGAACAACTCGCTGCAATTGATGAAAAACGAACGCAACTCTTACAGACCTACACAATAAATCGGGCAATTTCTGATTCACTTCAGTATCACGCATCATGCACGGCGATTACCGGTTTTGAAGTTGCAGCGGAGTCCATTTCGAGAGCTGACAACCCTGGAGCACGAGAACTTGAGCGCTTTCTTACCGACCTTAAGGGTATCGGAGTAAGCATCCCGGTGAACGATACAGCACAGGACCCATCTACGACTGGTGACGGCGCAGGTGACGGTGACGGTGATGCCGACGGCGCGGGCGATGGTGATGGCAACGGTGTAGGCGACAGCTCAGGCGACGGTGGTGGCGACGGAGCAGGTGAAGGTGAAGGTGAAGGTGAAGGTGAAGGTGAAGGTGAAGGTGAAGGTGATGATGACGTCGCTGGTGACGGTGTTGAAGTGGGCCGCGCCACCCGATCGTTTCCCTCTCGAGAAATTATCTTTTCGATACCCACTGGCACTGATAGCTATTAGCGTTGCTACCGAACCGCAGATTGTCTAGAGATTTGCGAACAAGTTTCAGTTCCCGGGAAAAGCTAGGCATGCCAGGCTCTAACGGGCGTCTAGCGATACTGGTTGAGAATGGTGACCTTCTAGCGAGTCAAATTCAAATACATAGCCGCAGTATTTGAACCTGCTGAGGTGGGATTTCAAGGGAATCCATCAGGCTCAGGGGGCATAGCCTTGAGAGTTAGGGCTAGAGAGTAGCCCGCTAGTGCAAGTATTGGGATAAAACTGGGGAGATTTGAGGTCTAAATGTCTTGGTTGTTTAGTACCGTCTGTCAAATGCGATCATGCTTGATGACAGAATCAAAGTTGATGCCAAGATCTAGCCAGGTCGCACCACCACTACGTTACGGGTAGATCCCTTTGTGGCTACCCAAGGTCGCCGTAGCGGGAACTTCTGACGCAGAGACCGTTGATGATGTGTCATCGTTCACGTGGCAGTTGCAGATGTAATCGAAGTTCGTCCCACTGTAAGCAGGTGCCGGGAAGAACACGGAGAGCACAAGAACGGTCTTGGTGTTGTCGTAAGAGACAGTTGTGGAGACGCTTCCTCCGCTTACGGCGCCCGCAAACGTGACTTCTCCCTCCGAATGATTTAAGGACACTCCGACCCGTGGGTGTTTAGATCGCGATGGCTTTCGCTTGGACTGAAAGCAAAGTCCCAGTCCTGACTGATATTGATCGTATAGGCATGATCTGATTCAAAATGTTGTAGCGGGCGCTGCTGGCACGTGGACCTCAGTCGCTCGCACCGACCATTTTGAATGTGTCGACGAAAACGGTAGAAAAACCGTCAGTCAGCGGCCATCCGTTAAAGACGCGGGAAAGATAGACATCACAAACGAAAGCGTTGGCTTGTCCGTTGGGCCGCCACGCGACTTCTCTTGAATGCGGGGCGGCAATGCTGCTCGAAAAATGGCTCGCCGAATTGAAAATTTTCGATCCGAAGTAAAGCGGCTTCAGAGGGCGCGTGCCGCCGAAATGAGCCGACTGAAAAAACAGAAGACTCACTCAATGAATGATTTAGCGGCGACCACATGACCGATCAATTCGCCAGTCAACGCGACATCACTGGCAATGTATGCCTTCTTCAAAAGGCTGCTAGAGACAATCTAGTACCAATCGCCGTAGACCTTCAAGTTCTTCGCAATTTGCGAGATATTTTCTGCGGATATGGGACCGCTGGACCTGTGATTTGGCTCAGTGAGCATTGCTGCACACCATCCGAATGTGCGGGCCGCTCTGTGATTGGCAAAGAATACAGGCCGCTGGACGCAAGTAATACCGTAACGGCGATGATGATCGCAACAGTTCGAAAGGCCAATACTAAGTCGACATGACTTTTAAGCGTTCGACTAACATAATCAAAAAGTCCACGGTACGCGGAAGAGTCGAATGATTGCGCTAGAAAAGCTCAGCATCCCTATAGATTTTTCAGTAGCCTTGTGGGTTTAAACGAGGCGAGGTCAATGCCAAGAAATAGTAAAGAGAATTCTGCGATCGCGGGCGTAGCTGGTGCCTGATTGGGCAAAGCAATTAGTTGTGGGCTGCACCGGAGCCGTAGCTGGGGCTCTGTTGATGAGTTTTATTGACAGTCGCGTGCGGGGTGAATTGTTTGCTGAGATGGTCTCCGATGTCTCTGATGTATCTACCGATATGGAGCAGTTTCAAGCGCAGATGGGTGAGATTCTATCGGCCCAGGTAGAGTTAAGGACTGCTATTCGTATTCTACATCCAGGCACCGTCAACATTAATCCTTTTCCCGGCAACGACCTTGACTTGCAAGGACCATCGATGGGCCCGATGATGAGTTTAGGAGACAAGGGTACAAACAGTGCGAACGAGACCGATGGGTTGATTTGGTTTGGTCGTGCGGGGAACACAAGCGTACCTTTTGAAGACATCCTTTTGCTCAACGGTCTCCACATCGATGTCGCCGATCCGAACCAGCCAGCTCTGCGATTCCTCGCCGACCCGCAAAAGTGCGATGAGTACTCTGGATACCCATTACTCGGTTGCCCTAGTGGCGATTTAACAGCTGGCGAGTTGCCAACGGAAAGACAAGAAGGCGGTGGAAGTTAAGCAGCAGCGCTTTTAAGGATTGAAATCCTACCGTTACGTGTTTGAGCGTCCCAGTCTTTGGGGCTATCGATTGCTAGCTTTGAGCCTTGCGGCCTTATCACAAAGATACTCCATCGGACTGCCAGGCGCAGCAGTTAGTGGCGATTCCAACCAGTTCGCGTAGTGACCCTCAATGATCGCTTCTGGTGTGTCTAAAAAGCGCCGGACAACGGCCTGTATCCTAGAGTTGATTCGGTGCCCAGAGCATGGATCAATAGCACCGTGGCAGCAATAAACAAACAGGATACTCCGAAGCCTACTTTGAGAACCGATAGACGCGAAGTTTTAAGCGCGTACGCAACTCTCTACAAAAATTCGCCTACTAAGCGCATGAGCTTAGAGTTAGCCCTCCAAAACGTCACCTGGGCGGAACAGGCCACAAAGGCAGGGCACGATCACCATAAGCTTCGGGCAAAATTGATCAAGAAACTAAAGGTCGTCGCCCAAGACTCGACCAACAAGAGCGCCAAATCCATACAATCGGGCACGCGCTTCGTGCGAGAATGGCGGGGTAAAACCTACGACGTGATCTTTATAGATGGACAATACGCGTACGATGGAAAACATTATCGAAGCTTAACGGAAGTCGCGACATTGATTACCGGTACCCGCTGGTCCGGCCCGCGGTTTTTTGGGCTGACCCAGAAGAATCGTGACAAGCAGTAATGCCAAACAAGTCCGCTGCGCAATCTACACCCGAAAAAGCTCTGAAGAAGGCCTCGATCAAAGCTTCAATTCTTTAGACGCCCAACGCGAGGCCTGCGAGGCTTACGTCGCCAGTCAGGCGCATGAAGGGTGGAAGGCGCTCTCACAGCCCTTCGATGACGGCGGCTTCTCTGGGGGCAACGTCACCCGCCCTGCCCTCACCCAATTGCTCGAGTTGGTCCGCGAACGAAAGATCGATGTAATCGTTGTATATAAGCTTGATCGGCTGTCACGCTCACTCGCGGACTTTGTCAGGCTGGTTGAGCTTTTCGATGAGCACGACGTCTCGTTCGTCTCGATTACGCAGCATTTCAATACGTCCACGTCTATGGGGCGCCTTACGCTTAATGTGCTGCTCTCTTTCGCGCAATTTGAGCGCGAAGTAACGGGCGAGCGTATACGCGACAAAATCGCAGCCTCCAAGAAAAGAGGTATGTGGATGGGAGGCCGTGTGCCTTTGGGATACGACCTCGCTGAACGGCAACTTCATATCAACGAAAACGAAGCCCACACCGTTCGCCACATTTTCAATCGTTACCTCGCGGTCGGGTGCGTACGGAGACTCAAAGCAGAACTCGATGCTGACGGCTACAAAAGCAAACCTAGACCCGCGCATCACAAAATCGACGGTGACAAGCCGTTCTCGCGTGGCAACCTGTATGCGCTGCTAAAAAGCCCCCTCTACATCGGCAAGCTGCATCACGACGGCAGACTCTACGAGGCAGATCACCAGGCGATTGTTGACCCCGATGTGTGGCGCGCAGTGCAGGCTCGACTCACCAAAAACCGCGCACAGCACCAGCAAGGGCACAATGCGAAGCACCCCAGCTTACTCGCTGGCCGGGTTTGGGATACCGAAGGCAACCGTTTGTCGCCAACGTACACACAAAAAAAAGCCAGACGTTACAGCTACTACATCAATCAAGCGCTACTGCAGTTTAAGGATGCTGGCGTTGATGGTGTCACACGCATACCCGCCGGTGAACTCGATTCCGCGGTAGAAAGACTACTCATCGATCTACTAGAGAATGACGAACAACTTCTGGCTCACGCGAGCCCCCACATCAACCAAGCGCCTGATATAGAGCGTCTACTATCGCGAGCGGGATCGATCGCCACTGAATGGCCCAGCTACGCGACGACCGATAAGACGAAGGTACTTGATGCAGTCAGCGCTAGCGTTATCGTTGCCGAAAAGCATCTCACGCTCACGATGAACGCACTCGGCTTATGCAACTTACTGCTCAACAAGAAACCGTACCCCAGCGATAACTCAGGCAAGTCAGAGCATGAATCCAGTGACATCACCCTGAAAACCCCCGTCAGCTTGCGCCGTAGTGGCATCGGCAAAAGGCTGATCATTGGCAACAATCCAAAAACGCCTGTCAAAGCACATCCGCGTTCCGTGATGGCGCTGCAACGCAACGTATTAGACGCGATGCGTTGGAACGAGGAGCTCATCACGGGCCGCGTCAGTTCCATTGATGCCTTGGTCAAGCGTGACGGTCTGAACCGGCGGCAAGTCTACCGAATCCGTCAACTGGCCTTTTTAGCACCCGATATCATTGACCGTATCGCGGATGGTGATATACCCGAGACACTTACCTTAGAAAAGCTCAAGCAAGGTTTCCCGATGATTTGGAAAGAGCAGCGGGCGTTGTTTGGCATCGGATAGCAGTCGTCCAATACGCCGAATAAAGAACCCCACGGAGCGTAATACCCAACCACGGACTCTACCCGTATCAAAAAAATTCCCTGTTATTTGTTAGAACAGGGAATGCGTATTTGACAATCAAACGGCTCTTCATTTTTTTTTCGTTTCCGCGCAAAAAAAACCTGGTACGGAGGTTCGCAGAGGTCTACATTCCGGCCTTATGTCGCAACGACACCCACTGAGATAACGGCTCGCAGCCTCGTCTCAGCATTTTTTCTAAACTAACTAAACAGTAGCTGCGCCCTCCCTTAGGCGCCGCAGTACTCGAAGGAGCGAGTTGGCCCGTCCTTGATTGGACAGAGTCACGCGCAGCTTCGAGGAAGTACATGAAACAATTGCAGATGCAGTACCGGGAAATAGCGTCCCTACACGTTCGCGATGCACATCCACGCAAACATCCCGAAAAACAACTCAAAAAGCTTACTCAAGCGATCAGCGCCTCGGGCATCGTAATGCCGCTCGTCATAGATGGTGAAGGCACCGTTTTCGCAGGCGCCGCACGGCTAGAGGCGCTAAAGCGCTTAGGCATCACCACAGCTCCCGTTCTTTTAGTAGAACACCTTTGCGAAGCCGAACTGCGAGCCTACGCGCTGGCGGACAACCGGATCGCGGAGGACGGTGACTGGGACGAAGCACTACTCAAAGTAGAACTGACTTATCTGATTGAGTCCGATGTCGATATTGATCTTGAGGTGACCGGCTTTGGCGGCGCCGAGATCGACAACCTCCTCATCATCGAAAACATTCCACCCGAACCTGCTGAGCCTGCACTAGCGCCCGAAGAGATCGTGATCTCTCAGCCGGGCGATGTCTGGTTGGCCGGTTCACACCGGGTTATGTGCGGTAGCAGCTTGTGCCCAGAGCAAATTGCGGTGCTGATGTCCGGTGCAACCGCCACGCTCCATATCTCTGACCCGCCCTATAACGTCCCAACGCAGGGCCACATCTCGGTGGGCGATGATGCCGGGCATGGCGATTTTGCGATGGCTGCTGGCGAAATGACGCCGGAAGAGTTCACGGACTTTTTGAGGCAGTCCTTGCTCGGCTTGTCGAGTGTGTGCGGCAACGGATCACTCCACTATATCTTCATGGACTGGCGCCACATCCGTGAACTACTGGAAGCCGTCGACACCGTTTATGCACACCTGATCAACCTCTGCGTGTGGGCCAAAACCAACGGCGGCATGGGGTCATTTTACCGCTCACAGCACGAACTCATCGCCGTTGCCAAGAAAGGCAGCGAACCACATATCAACAACGTGCAACTGGGTGCTAACGGTCGCTACCGCACTAACGTCTGGCGCTACGCCGGCATGAACACCTTTAGCGTCGACCGCGAGGAAACACTCGCCGTGCACCCCACCGTAAAACCGACGGCCATGATTATCGATGCGATTCTGGATGCTTCCAACCTTGGCGATATTGTATTGGATGGGTTTTTGGGGTCGGGTACCACGCTGCTCGCCGCCGAACAAACCGGTCGTGTCTGTCGTGGCATGGAGCTGGACCCACGCTATGCCGATGTCGCCATTCGACGATGGGAAGCATTAACAGGCAACCATGCCATTCACGAAGCATCGGGGAAAACGTTTTCCGAAGTCTCAGCCAATACCGAAGTCGACCTGGAGGAGGTCCTGTCATGAGTGACAAAGACTACGAGGTGGGGTTCGGAAAGCCCCCCAAACATACACAGTTCAAAAAGGGCCAATCAGGCAACCCGAAGGGACGCCCTAAGGGCATTAAGAACCTCAACACGGACCTCGAGGAGGAGTTGAATCAGAAAATCATCATCACTGAGGGGGGAATAAGCCAAGAGATCACCAAGCAACGCGCAATGATCAAGACGCTCTTTGTTAAGGCCATGAAAGGTGACACCCGGGCGGCAGGCGTTCTCATCAACCTTACGTTGGGGTTGGAAAACTCACGGATCGCGAACGACGCAGTTGAGAAGCTCACGCCCGACGATATCGCCATTCTGGACGCATTCAAGCAGAAAGTTATCAACGACACCATCGACTCACAGGAGAACGAATAATGGGACATCAATCCGAAATCAATGCCATTTTAAGAACCAATTTCGATTTATTCTTTCAACGTGGTTTTGCCGAGTTGCATCCCGGCGACAAGTATCAAGACAACTGGCACATGCAGGCAATCACGCATGCACTCAACGGCGTTGTGCAGGGAAAGACCAATCGCCTGATCATCACCCTGCCACCGCGCTATGGGAAGTCATTGGCCGCCAGCATCGCTTTACCCGCCTATGTGCTCGGCCGTGATCCGACAAAGCGCATTATCACGGCCAGCTATGGGCAGGTACTTGCCGAAAAGCTCGCCATGGATTGCAAACGCGTCATGGAAGCACCTTTTTACCGCAAAGCTTTTCCTGAGACGAAAATCGGCAATGGCAAGAATGCAATGAGCAACTTCTCCACAACCGCGGGGGGGTCTCGCTACGCGACCTCAGAGGGAGGTTCGGTCACAGGGATGGGGGCCGACCTAATCATCGTTGATGACCTCATGAAGGCGAGTGAGATACCCACAGCGACGACGCTCGATAATGCCATTGAGTACCTTAGGTCCACCCTATTCTCTCGCCTCAACGACAAGGTTAATGGCCAGATCGTGATCGTGATGCAACGCCTGCATGAGGACGATCCCGTAGGTCAACTGACCCGTCTAGAGGGTTGGGACGTGCTGAACCTGCCGGCGATCGCCGAGCACGACGAGGACGTTGAGATTGGACCTGGTCGATTCTATCACCGTAGGAAAGGTGAGGCGCTGCACGAGGCGCGCGAGCCGCTCAAAACGCTGCTGCAAATTAAGGAGGAAATTGGCCCGCGCAACTTCGGTGCGCAGTATCAGCAGCAACCCGTTCCCGCCGGCGGCGGCATCGTCGAATGGGATTGGTTTCGACCCTATGAGGAGCTACCCAACAACGGTAAAGGCGGGTTTATCGTGCAAAGCTGGGACACGGCGATGGTGATCTCCGACAGCAGCAGCTATACCGTCTGCACGACCTGGTTCTGCGATGCACTGGGTAACTACTACCTTATTCATGTCTGGCGCCACCGACGCTCCAGCAGTGACCTACCGGCCATTGTGCATCGCCACGCGATTGAGCACGAAGCGGACCTTGTCATTATCGAAATGAATAATGGCAGCCGTGCACTCATCGAGACGCTCTTCATACACACCAAGCTCACCGTAACCACCGGAGAACCTCGCGGCTCGAAGGCTGAACGCATGGAAGCCGAAAGTCCGGTCGTCGCGGCTGGCAGAGTGTTTGTACCGATCAGTGCCCCGTGGCTAGAAGCATTTCGTGCAGAAATCGTTAAGTTTCCCGAGGCACGCCATGACGACCAGGTCGATAGCCTGTCCCAGTTCCTGTACTGGGCACGCAAGCACGGACCCGATTATCCAGGCGGAAAACCGGGACTCGGTAGACCCGACGGCCCCGTAGGCGAACCGCCGCAAAAGGTCGGTAATGCCAGCTCAGGTAGCCGCTTTATTGGTTGCGGCACGAGGCATCGTTCCATCAGCCTGCGTGGCATTGATATCGATAATTTCCGGCTCTGAGAGGCTATTCCTCGCACGGGCACTAAAAGTCGAGGCTCACTATGTTCCAGTCTCCATTACGATATTCAATACTGCAGATGTACTGGGTACGAATCTGTGCCCCAAACCCATTCTGAGCATCTACATGACTAAGCACCCGATACACGCCGTTTCCGGCGTGTTGAACATTTGAGGCTGACATACTGGCAAAGTCTGCTGTGGCAGGCGTCCTTAGCGAGGCTTTCATAGCCCTCTCGCAAAGGGTGAATGCCATAGAACCGCTATGAGGACTGTCATTACCTGAATCAGGCATCGTTGCATAAGCCGACACCACGATGAACGCCAGTGTTCCTAGGGTGCTAGCCTTTTCTTTGCCTGACAGCTCTTTCCAATCTTTGGCTTTGGATTTCGTTACCTTATCCTTGCCGTTCTGATCAGTTGCGCGTTTCAGGGTCTCTTCTAATGTTGCCTCCTCGGTACGCCGTTTGGCTGTCATTTGACTGAGGATGCGCTGACTCCGCTCGTCTAGGGACTTACCGGGTGAATCACTGGCTTTGAAAGCAGGTAACACATCAGAACCGATCGCAGAGACGTCAGAGGCCTGCGGCTGAATAATCAGAATCTCAAGCTTTTGCCCACCATCCTTAGCAAGTTGACTTTGCACTGTGAAACGTAAACCACGCCCGGGCATCAAGAGATCGATCACCGCCCCCAGTCTCATGACGCGCACATCAACCAAATCAGTCACATCGTCGGCTTGTGCCGCAATCACGAGCTTTTCTGCACAATCCACGCCCAAAAGCGACACGCCCGCATACTCAAACAACAGGTCTCCTACTTGAATCACGTCACCGCCATGCATCTTTTCCGCGCCATGCACTTTGATAACCTTTAATGATGGCTTAGCCATTCAGAGTGTGCCTCCGATCCGTCGAGTGATGACTCACGCAGTAAAAGAAATACATCCACACAACAGCACTACCGCTTGCTATAGCTAGCAAGTCAAGCCCATCAAAGGTGCCGGGGATCCAGGTAGATACCTGTCCTATCTCAAGACCTAAGGCGCACACTGGAATTGCGAACAGTCCCATTCGATGGACCGCGATAGATGATGGTGCTGCGGCCATTAGCAACACCGAGGACCCTGCCACCCACAGACCATTAGGGGCCGAGTAGACCACCCATGATGGTGGATCACGCACAATCTGCTGAATCACGAAACGAGGAGCCACATAAACGTCTTGCAACCCCGCTGAGTCGATCCACCTGAACATAATCAAATTCGTAGGGCGCCAGATGAGATAAGAGCAAAAACCAAGGAATACAGTGGTAAACCCAAGGATCCGCTGCAGAATTTGCGTACCGGAGTCAGTCACTAGCGAGGGTTGGGGCTGAAAGAACTAAAATCATATGAAGACTATAGTCCGTAGACCATATGTCTCTCAAGTCCAACTATCTGGTCCATGGTTGAACCTGAGCAAATCAAAAAGGCATTCGGAGAGGTCTTGCGAGAAGAACGACTCAAAGCGGGACTATCGCAGGAGCGTCTCGCTCTTCAGTGCGGCATTGATCGAACGTTTGTTTCGATGCTTGAGCGTGGGCTGCGGCAACCTAGCTTGGTTACGCTTTTTGTCGTGAGTAAGGAATTAAGTCTGTCACCTTCCGAATTACTAGACCAAGTACTCGCTGACCTAGTAAACCGGAAAGCGTTGCCCCCCTAGATTGAACTCACGTCTGCAGCCGTTTAGTTTATGCGGCTACGTGATTGGCATTCAAAGCTCTGACCTTGTGCGCAACCAATGATTATTGAGTTTACTTGAAGTGGCTGTTCGCAGCGCAGATGTTGGCCAGGAGGCAATTGTCAGCGACTAGTTCCGCAGACAAAGGCTTGATTCCCCAAGTAGGTAGTAACTATGCCTCTCCCTCGCCTGAGAGATTCTAATCAGAGACCAACTTTAGGAAAACATGCCAGCCACTCATCATTAGAGGCCAGCCTTGCAACCAAATCCCCGCGTAAAAGTTGTGTCAGACCGTCGCCAAGCGTTGGCGTAACTATGTGATACCTTTGTTTGCAGAACTTGAAACCGCAGGTCGAGACTATGCGCTCGAAATTATGGCTAATTGCAAGCGCGCTGGTGGTTAGTGCGTCCACCTCTGCGGAGGCCTCAACGATGGAACCATTCGAAGCATCCGAATACTGCTCAGCAAGCAATGTGCAGGTATCTACATCATCCATTGCATATAGCAGAGGTGAATACGGAATAAGATGGAATCTTGACGGCCATATTTACACCACACTATTGATAGCTGACTTAACAAATTACGACGTGTCCAGACAACTAGCGCTAGCGTACTACTCCCAGTATCCCGACGAAAACGCAGATTACGAAGCCACTCCTGTCGCGATTAAGTACTTGCTGATACCTTGGCACTGGAGGTGGCGGAATGATGTGACTGGCGTACTGCACTCATTACATGGTGGGGACAATACGGCTGTCGCTGAAAGACGCGACGCCATAAGCAAAGCACTTTCAACTTCGATCAAAAATCCTAAACAGGATTGGCTGAGCGGACTTCTGATTCATGCGCTGGGTGACGCGTACGCTCACACAGCGAACGCGTACGGATCGATCACGGAGAACGCCTACGGACCATGGATAGGTCATGCGATCCCGTCCTTGTTACACAGAAACCCTGACGCCATTCGCCGGCCACTAGCTCGAAAAAAATACTTAGGATACGTTACTAATCTCTACGATGTGCTGAGACAAGACTCGTCAAGTGATACGGAGTTTGCAAAGATTCTAGACTTTCTGGCTGGCTTTGAGTGTAAGAGTGACAACTGCGGAAACTTCCACGCCGCGTATAACGACTCGCAATCGGATGATGCTATGGAGGATTTTTCAAAGTGTATGGAACTAAATTCGAGAGACCTCAAAAGAGATGAAGTTCAAAGCGCAATCGATTCAATCCCCCGCTGAGGCTGACCTAATGTACCGTCTCACATCATGCTTTGTCACTTATTGACGCTACAACGATCTGGAGTGTTGACGACCATCGTTGTGAATAATTTCCAGACAGAGTTTTAGGCACTAGTATCGCTATAGAAAGCACGAGAATTTGTCATCGGGATGGAGGGGTTACTCGCCGGAATCAATTGTTCTGCAGTGAGAGCCAACAGTAGGCAGTGCAACTGAAATCATAGCGATGCTTTACCCTCGCGAGGAGACAGAATGAATGTACCTGAAAATGCGTCTTACTTTACCGCAAGCACGCTGAGAACCGCGAATTCAATGATCGATCAAGGGTTTCTTGGCATTGAATCAATCCGCCTAGATGCTTGGTGGCAGCAGTTCATCGGAGACGAAGAAAAGTACTTCGCCGCCTGCCTCTTAGAGCGCCTCATCTTCAGATCTCGACGGCAGGTTGACTCCGCGCTACGCGCGGTGTTTCGCGGCAATCTCAATGGGGCAGTTACGGGCAAACAATGGGATGGAACACTAGTGAGTAACCTCCGTCTGCGCGACGATCCGAAAATAAGGTTAGTGCCAGTGATACGTGATCATGATCCACCAACGAAATCCGGACCATACATATTAAGACAACTCGCGCGCACACTGAGGGTCGAGCAAGGCTGGATGTGCTGGCCGTGGCAGGTGGAGCAACATCTAAGAGAGTCCGCGACTGAAACCATCATTTTCGTCGATGATTTCCTTGGAACAGGATCGCAGTTTGAAAAATTCTACAAACGGTGGCAGCTAGAAAAACTTCTCTCCTCAGGCATTGACTTGCACTATGTGCCGATTGTTGCCTGCTCCACCGGTATCGAATACCTGAAAAAGCAATTCGCGAATTTGTCGATCACACCAGCTGAACTTCTAGACGATAGTCACAGGTTCTTCCAAAGCCAGTATTGGGACGAGAAGACTCGTGGATCCATCGATGCTACGCAAGCAAAAAATTGGTACTTAGATTTCTGTGCAAAAAATAGCATTGGCCCGAGGAAGGGTAAGAACGCGCTCGGGTTCGGAGAGTTAGAACTAACATTTGGTTTCTACCATTCTACCCCTAACAACTCGCTACCAATACTTTGGTTTCAATCGGATAACTGGAAACCTCTACTACGGAGATAAACATGAGTACAGATCTCCATGAGCTCTTCTCAAAGAATCGAAGTGAGGAGAGCAACGACGATAACTGGGCTGAATTCATAGTTCCACCATATTTTGATGGCCTGGACATCAAAAACCAGAGTAAGTCTCTGGCAGTTGTTGGTGGGCGCGGATGCGGAAAAACAACAATACTAAGATATTTTTGTCATGCATCTCAATTTTCTGCGAGTCGAGGTTCACTCCCTGATGATGCTTTAAGTCACATTGGTCTTTACTGGCGGGCCGACACCAACTTTTTGAACGGATTTGTGGGCTGCGGACAAGAAGACAACGTTTGGCGCAGTGCATTTGAGCACGTTCTGGCGTGCGATCTTGGAGTGGAGTTCCTAGATAGCATTTTGAATTTGAACTGCAATGATGAACGCAAGCGACACTATGGAAACCTAGACGCTTTGGATTTCGATGAAGTCAGAGACTACGATCCAAGTTTGAGCCGTGACATTGACTCACTCAGGAAAGACTTGCGATCTCGCAGCCGAAGGCTCTCAGCATGGGTCAACAATCTTGAATCAGTCTCCAAGCCTGTATTCCTGCCTTTTCCAGGATTTCTTGCTACTCTCATAGAGTGTGTCAAAGCGAACCTTCCCTATCTTTCACAGGCAAGTTATGCGGTTTTCATTGATGAGTATGAGAACACTCGGACTGAACAACAGGAATTGATTAACGGCCTGTTAAAGCACAGCAAGAAACCATTACTGTTTAACATAGCCATGAAGCGGAATGGGTTGCACACGACTGAAACAATTGGACCCGAGTCAATCCAACAAATTTCAGACTACCGGATAATTGATCTAGAGCTAGAACTTGATGATCAGAAATTTGAGCTTTTTGCCGCGGAGCTTCTTTTTTTCCGTCTGTCCGAGAAGCTAGAGTCCACTTTCCCCAACATGCCTATAGATCCATCCGCGTTACGTGATGTAACCAGGGTAGAAGAAAGGTACGGGGATAGTAACTATCGGAGACAGGTGATACACGTGGCTGAGCAGCTACTACCTAGGGTTCCAGCTGTACAGGCAGCTACAGAGATTCTGAGGGACGAACCACTGCGAAAAAGACTCGAGATTCGTATTGACAAAGCGCTTAAAAAGCGCGGGTCAGAACTAACATCCGATTGCTTCATCTTCGAGGATCTACCTGGGCCCTCCGTTATCACATGGGCCCTGTTGAACAGAGACAGCGAAAACCCAGACCAACTTCTTCAGGAGCTCAAAAATGAAAAACAGGGCAAATCTACTCGATTTTCTTCAAATGGCAACTTGATAAACAACAATCTATTCGGTTGCGTCAACGCTATTTACATTGATGCACAAAGAGACTCGATTCTTTTCTCTGGGTTCAAAACACTTACTCTGGTGTCTAGGCACAATATTCGGCACACGCTTGAGCTCATTCATCGCATTTTCAAGGAACATGAGTTGAACCGACAGAGCCAGTCGGAGATAACTGTCAGTCCCACGACACAGGCAAGTGCTATGCGTTTGGCAAGCGAAAAAATTCTTGACGATGTTAGTGGCGGCTGCGGAAAACTCGGCCCGCAGCTACAGAATCTAGCAAAAAGTCTAGGATCTCTATTTCGAGCCCTTCACCGCTCTGACCGACAAAGTGAACCCGAAACAAACCACTTTACGTTGTCGCACGGCGACAGCAACAGTGAACTAGCACCAGTTATAAGGGAAGCTGAGAAATGGTCAATCTTGTATCAACAGAAAGAAACAAAGATGAAGTCGGTGGGTGCGACTGATTCAGATTATGTGTTAAATCCAATTTTCTCGCCTTTTTACCAGGTTTCATACCGTAAGAAGAGAAGCACTCAGCTGTCCGCTAGAGATATCTTGATCATGTCAAGCGGTGACCAAGCAACTCGCGATGCATTGATTAGAGACCTGAGCACAAAAAGCAGTGCGTTGCAGCCGACAGCTGATCTATTTGGAGAGGGTTCTACCCCGATTCCACGGACGGTTTTAAAACGCCTGAAAACTTCAGGTCTTGCCTTGCCACTCTTCGTCTCATGCGAGGATTATGGAATCGCTCGATGTAGTCAAATATATCTGCTTTAGCGATATCCAAAGTCCGATATTTTGTATGGTGAGTGCGCTCCCGTTTCAGAAGACCAAAGAAGCCTTCGCAAGCCGCGTTGTCACCGCAATGACCCACGGCGCTCATTGAGCAGACCAGTGCATTTTGCTTGAGAAACCGCTGGTAATCGCCGCTGCGAAATTGCGTACCGCGATCAGAATGCAGAATGACAGACCACCCGCCTTGGCGTTGCCATAAGGCCATCTCAATCGCTCTAAGAACCATTTGGCGATCCTGACGATGATGCATCGACCAACCCACTACGATCTTGTTAAAGAGGTCGACGACAACGCACAAAAACAGCTTGCCCTCATCCGTCTTGAACTCGGTAATGTCGGTGACCCACTTGGTCTCCGGTTCCAATGCGTTGAAATCTCGCTCCAAAAGATTACGCACGCCTGGCGGCGGTAAGCCCGGTCTGCCGCGCTGACCTCGCTTCTTCTTACGAGGCCAGCCTTGTAGGCCATCGCGTGCCATAAGGCGAGCAATGCGATTCTTGCTGGCAGTCTCACCGGCATCGCTTAGGTCCTCATGCATGCGCGGGGCGCCAATGGCACCTCGACTGTCTTCGTGGATCTCGCGGATACGCCTAAGCAACCGCTCGTTGTCGACATGCCGATCACTGGGTAAACGCCTCTCCCAGTCGTAATAGCCGCTAGGCGACACCTTTAGGCACCGGCACATCATGCGGAGGGGGAATTCACTGCGACAACGCTGAATCGCCTGGTACCTCAGGACGATCCCTTTGCAAAGAACGTTGCCGCTTCGCGCAAAAAATCGCGTTCCTTCTTCACCCGGGCCAGCTCGCGCCTCAGTTGTGCAACTTCTTCATCGCGCGCATTGCCCGTGCCACCGAAGGCCCTGGCACCCTCCAATTCGGCCTCACGCTTCCAGCGGGTCAGCAAGTTGGGCCCGATGCCCAACTCCCGAGCCACCTGTGCGCAGCTTACGCCAGGCTGTTGAACTTGCTGCACAGCACCGCGCTTAAACTCTGGGCTGTACTTCCTTCTCTTGGACATAAACACTCCTTTTGCCCATTATCGGGCTTCTTTGAAGTGTCCGTAAAATCGGGGTAGAACCCAGATGATTAAGTGATGCCGTCTGCCGGACCCGGGTTCGAGTTCTTGTCCGCGAGTTCAGAAAACTCACCTCCCGATCTTGGCAGACCTGATGTCGCTTTCGTAGGTAAAGCAGTCGATAAACGCGGTGCATCTGCAATAGCGCTTGTTTCAGACGCAGCGAAACAAACTGGCACAGTGAGTTTCGAACCAGAAAAGCAGCGACTTTTGATTGACAATCAAGAGGTATCGCCGATAAGAATTGCCAAAGATTTGGTGGGAAGCAACCGCATAGTACTCGAGGCCACGACCTTAGGGTTGGGAGAGATACTTATGCTACTTCGTGCACTAGAGGCAGCGTCGATCACCCAAGTAGACTTCCTTTACGCCGAGCCCGAGGGTTACACCAAAAAGCCCCCACTGTCACAAAGCGACTCGGCTCAAGACAGCTACGAGCTCACCACAAATCGCAATTTTTGTGGCATAAATGGATTTAACCATCAGCTGGATTCTCAGTCCGACGCGACACACATTTTTTTTCTTGGCTTTGAGGCTGACCGGGTCAAAAATGCCTTAGCGCATCGCGAGGACGCGCTATCAGAAAAATACAGACTGTTACCGATTGTTGGAATTCCCGCGTTCCGAACCGGGTGGGAGAGCAAGAGTATAAAGCCGCACCTGAACCTCTTCGAATCGCATGGAATTACGCAATCACGCATTCATTATTGTGCGGCTGATTCAGTCCGCGAAGCATTTCTTACGCTGTGGGATATCTTTGAGCCTCTCAACACCACACCTCAACAACAAGTGTTTGTATCGCCCCTCGGAACGAAGCCTCACACTATTGCCACTGCACTCTTTCTGATTGACACAAAAAAAGCGCATGCGCCAGTTTCTTTGTTTTATGACCACCCAGTCCGAATGAACAAGCGTTCATTCGGCGAAACGCTATGGCATCACATTCAGGTGCAAAGATCCGGCAGCTAAAACAGCAAAGGCATTGATCGAAGCGTCGCAAGTGGTAAGTGTTTTGCGCAGCTACCGGACGCAACAGCCATCCTCCACTCGCTACCAAACGCGCTACTAAGGGTCTTCCAAACTACTTTTTGTATCGACGCCTCGGCAGAGATGCGGTAAACACAATCAGTAAATACTCCTGCACCTGCACTGACTCGAGCCTGTTTATCGAGACACCGTGTCCCTACACGGGGGATAAGTATGTCGCCCGACTTCGCATCTCGGTATCCAGAGCTGTTATTGGTCCCTAAAACCACCTCGTCGCTATGCTCAGGAAAATCGGTAGTATGAAAAGCGCTTATACCCAGATCAAGAAATTGCTTACGCGAGCGGCTGCCTCTATTTATAGACACATTCAAGTCATAAAGACGAGACGACGTCTCGGAGACAGAAAGCGACAATCTCTTTAGAGCCGCGTGATAGTCTAAATCCAATGAAAGCACAGCGTCAGAATGGGAAACATGCAGTTCTTCTGTAACCTGGCCAGCTGAGTCAGCTCTTTGCAGAACGACGTTACGACGCCTCGATACTGCTCGGGTACCAACTATCATATATGCACTAACCTCAGCACGCGCAAAAATGGTAGGTTCGAGCTTAATCACCTCAAGACTACTCAATTTATTGACCAGAACCGACCGAAACTTCGCAAAGGAGGGGTGAGTAATCATCGCCTCCGATACGATAAAGCCTATGCGCGTGCCTAACTCCATGAATGACCAAGCCCTTACAAGAAAGGCGGCATCGGTTCTCATCCACTCACCTTTAACGGGTGTCTGAAACCCCAAATCTCGACTCAGCTTCTGTAAACGTTGACTTGCTTTGAAAGATCCATAGGGAGGGTTGCTGAGAACAACGTTGGGGGACTGTGTTGGGAGCCACTCGTCACCAAGGAAATCTGACCTCACGACCTTCACCTCGCCTTGGATAGGAAGGCACGCCAACTGCTCCGTGTAGGCACAATCGACCTCCAACAGAGCCGAGCTGCCAAGGTCAATACAACGGTCCAAAGCCTTCGCTAAGGGTCCTCCACCGGCACCCAAATCTAGCAAACTTACCGGCTCGTTAATTCCATTTGCCACTAATCCAGCTAACAGATTCGCAATCGCCGGAGGCGTGGAGAACTGCCCCAACCGATCTTCTTCGTTTTTAGCTTGGCGATAGCAAAGATTGCCCATCAGGCTTCTCTCAAAATCAATTAGGATCTGCCTAAAGAACTAAGCGAACCTGTGAGCTACAGAAATCTATGCAAAACTCATCAGGGTTTCAAGCAGGCTTCAAAAACAAACAAGCGCGCCAACAGTGACTGCGTTAACGAGCCACAGAGAGGCTCTTCATCATTAACGGGGGACACCGGGGATCATTAAACTGAATTTGCGAAGTTCGTTTAATGGAGAGAACACCGATGTCCCACGCAGGAAATATATTAGGCCTTCCCGAGCTGGAGGTCGAACGTGTTGATCGCAACGATTCGATCGAGGTCTATGCCAGGCCAAAGCGCCGCCCATCGTGCATCCACTGCCAGCATCCCAAAGTCAGGATTAAAGCGACCCACGAGCGCACGTTAAAACACACACGCCAGGGCAACCAGGTGATGACGCTGCACCTGAAGACGCCTAAGTATCACTGCCCACAATGTGGTCGCTACTTTCGTCACCGGTTCCAGGGCGTCAGGCCCCGCTATCGATCGTCGGACGCCTTCCGTCTTGAAGTATTCGAGGCCCATGACGGCGGCGTGACGCAGCGTAAGCTCGCGAGAACACACGACATGAGCCCGGCAACCGTCGAGCGCTGGTATCAAGGTCAGTGCCGACTGCGACTATCTGAGATGTCTAATCGGCCCTGCCCCCGTGTGCTGGGTATCGACGAGCACTTCTTTAGCCGCAAGCGCGGCTACGCCACCACGATGGTGGATCTAAAGAACCACAAGGTCTTCGATGTGGTGCTGGGACGCTCAGAACTGAGTTTGAGACGTTATTTAAGGGCATTACCGGGTAAAGAGAACGTCCAGGTTGTCGTCATGGACTTGTCGGAAACCTACCGCAGCATTGTGCGCCGGTACTTTCCTAACGCCACGATTGTTGCCGATCGATTCCACGTCATTCGACTGGTTAATCAGCATCTGCTCAAAGCCTGGCAGGGCTACGATCCCGAGGGGCGCAAGCATCGCGGGCTGGTCAGCCTGATGCGACGCCACCAATGGCGTCTTACGGATGAGCAAAGAGAGAACCTTGGCCGATATCTGGATGACTATCCCGTGCTCAAGGCGCTGTATGCGGCCAAGCAGCAGCTCAATCGACTGCTGCTACTCAGATCTCTGAATCGTAAAAAAGCCAAGCAGCTGCTGCCGCAACTGCTCTCGTTGATTGAAGACTTGGCGGCGAGCCCCCTTCATCGATTGGCCAGAACACTGAAGTCTTGGCTGGAACCCATCGTTAGCATGTGGCGGTTTACCAAGACGAACGGCATCACCGAGGGCTTCCATAACAAGATGGAAATGATGTCCAGGCGAGCCTATGGATTCAGAAACTTTGAAAACTATCGACTGCGGGTCTTAACCCACTGTGGATGGGATGGCATTATCAACCGAGTTTAATGAAAACCGGTGTATCCCCCGTTAAGTGGGTAGAGCCAGCGGCTTTAGCCGCTACTTGTAGGTCAAGTGAAGTTGGCACCAGACTATATGGCGGAGAAGGAGGGATTCGAACCCTCGATACGCTATTAACGTATACGCCCTTAGCAGGGGCGCGCCTTCAGCCACTCGGCCACTTCTCCGTAAGGCGCGGGATGATACCACCGTCCTCTAGTGGGTCAAACCCGTTTTACCTGATTCAGACTTTTCCTTCTCTTCAATCCTTCTCGGCAACAAAGAAACTGGCGATCTCCTCCAGGGACTTCCTTTGGAGCGCCGCCGCCGGGACCGTGGCATCCTCCGCGGGGTGACCCACCACAATCAACATGTAGGGACGCTCGGTTGCGGGTCGCTCCAGAATCCGGCTGAGAAACTTCATGGGGTTGGGCGTATGGGTCAGGGTGGCTAAACCCGCGCTATGCAGGGCGTTCAACAAAAACCCCGTGGCGATACCGACAGACTCGGACATGTAGTAGTTTTTACGTTTCTTCCCCGCCTCGTCCTTGCCCTGACGTTCCACAAAAACAGCAATAAGCCAGGGGGCCGATTCCAAAAAAGGTTTGAACTGGTCCGTGCCCAGTTTGCTGAGGTTCTTAAGCCACTCATCGCCGCCGCGACCGCCGTAGAACTCCGCCTCCTCGACTTCCGCCGCCTCACGAATCGCACGCTTGACCTCGGGATCACTGATACAGGCAAAGTGCCAGGGTTGATGGTTAGCACCGCTCGGGGCCGTGCCCGCCGCGCGAACGCAGGCCTCTATGGTGTCTGCGGGAACCTGTGTAGTGGCAAAGTCACGTACGGAATGTCGCTTGCGGACGTGCTCCAGATACGCGAGGGCATGCTCCCGCGACTCCTCATCTGACAGCGTCTGGACATGGGGCAAAGGTACCGCTTCGTATTCATCGCTCATGGGAGATACCGGCCCATGACAGGCTAGCCATCATCGCTGACGGAGTTACCATCACCTTCGGCGATTTTTTCGTAGATCTCCTCGCGATGCACCGCCAGATCGCGGGGCGCGTTGATACCCAGACGCACGTTACCGCCCTTTACGCTGACCACGGTGACCGTGATGTCATCACCCAGTCTCAGCGATTCGCCCTCTTTCCGTGTCAGGATTAGCATGTGTTCGGTCCTATGTTGGCGCCGGCCTTACGCTGCGCTCCCACAGATTAGGCAGCAGACTCTTCCTGAGGTTCCGCATCCAGTCCAAAGGATGAATGGAGGGCGCGCACAGCCAGTTCCAGAAACTTCTCTTCGATGATTACCGAGATTTTAATCTCCGAGGTGGTAATCATCTGAATGTTAATCCCCACGTCGGCCAGGGCCTCAAACATCTGACTCGCCACACCGGCGTGGGAGCGCATGCCCACACCCACGACAGAAATCTTGGCGATGCGACTGTCCGAGCGGACCTCCCGGGCACCCAGCTCCGTGGCAATCTGCTTGAGGATTGCCTCACCCCGTGCCAACTCACTGCGCGACACCGTGAAGGTAAAGTCGGTGCTGTTGTCCTCGGCCACGTTCTGCACAATGACGTCGACCTCGATGTTGGCCTGACCGATGGGGCCCAGAATCTTAAAGGCGACCCCGGGCATATCCGGTACGCCAAGGATGGTGAGCTTGGCCTCATCGCGATTAAAGGCAATACCGGCGATTGTCGGGGTTTCCATAGGATCTTCCTCTTCCTCAAGGCTGATGAGGGTGCCCGGCCCGTCCTGAAAACTGTGGAGCACCCGCAGAGGCACGTTGTACTTGCCTGCGAATTCCACTGCTCGAATCTGCAACACCTTGGACCCCATGCTGGCCATTTCCAGCATTTCTTCGAAGGTGATTTTGTCGAGACGTTTGGCGCCGTCAACGACTCGTGGATCCGTGGTGTACACCCCGTCGACGTCGGTGTAGATCTGGCATTCATCGGCTTTTAGCGCTGCCGCCAGCGCCACGGCCGTCGTGTCGGAGCCACCGCGACCCAGGGTCGTAATGTTGCCGTGCTCATCCACACCCTGAAATCCTGCGACCACAACGACGTTACCGGCATCGAGATCGGCATGGAGTCGGGCATCGTCAATCTCGCGGATCCGCGCCTTGGTGTGGGCATCATCCGTAAGGATACGCACCTGAGATCCGTTATAGCTTTTTGCCGCCTTACCGCGCTTTTGCAGCGCCATGGCCAGGAGGGCCGTAGTCACCTGCTCTCCCGTGGAGACCAGAACATCCATCTCCCGGGGCACGGGCTGATCCTGAATCTGCTGCGCCAGATCTATGAGTCGATTGGTCTCGCCACTCATCGCTGAGACCACCACAACGATGTCATGGCCCCGATCCCGGAAGCCGGCGACTTTGTCCGCTACCTGCTCGATGCGCTCCACACTGCCTACAGAAGTGCCGCCAAATTTTTGAACGATCAGCGCCATCTCAAGCCTTCAGGTTCTCAGCGACCCATGCGGGTACGGCTTCCAAAGCGGCGGGCAATAAGGCAGGCTCAGTACCGCCGCCCTGGGCCATATCGGGCCGACCACCACCCTTTCCTCCCAGACGACCCGCGAACTCCCGCATGAGATCGCCGGCGCGTACACGCTCCGTGAGGTCTTTTGTAACCCCCGCCACGAGGGCGACCTTGTCGTCATTCACGGCAGCCAGCAAGATCACGCCGCTGCCCAGCTTGTTCTTGCACTGATCCATAATGCCGCGCAAAGCGCCGGGATCTGCGCCATCTACGGCGGCGGCAAGGACTTTCACACCGTCCACATCGATCGCAGAGGCGGTGATATCGCTGCCCGCGGAGGAGGCAAGTTTCTGCTTCAGGCGTGCGAGCTCTTTTTCCAGATCGCGATTTTGACTCCGAAGCGCTGCCACCTTGTCCCTGACATTGTCCGTCGTCGCGCGAAGCAGCTCACACACCTCCCCAAGGGCATGGTCCACGGTACGCATTTCGCGAAGGGCATGCTCTCCCGTCACGGCTTCGATACGCCGGACACCCGAGGCAAGACCGCCCTCGGACAGAATCCGGAACATGCCGATGTCACCGGTGCGCTCCACGTGAGTCCCTCCACAGAGCTCCACGGAAAAGCCGTTCTCTCCCATGGTCAGCACCCGGACCTCGTCACCGTATTTTTCACCAAACAGTGCCATAGCACCGGCCTCGCGGGCCTCATCCATGGACATAATCTGGGTAGTGACTTCGACGTTGGCGCGAATCTGGGCATTGACACTGTCTTCCACGGCTCGCAGTTGTTCCGGGGTCATCGCCTCAGGGTTGGAGAAATCGAAACGCAGGCGCTGCCCGTCCACCAGGGACCCCTTCTGGGCCACATGATCGCCCAGCTCGTAGCGCAAAGCGGCGTGGAGTAAATGCGTCGCCGAGTGATTCAAGCGCGTCTTCTGGCGAATCGCGTTGTCGATTTCACACTCCACGGTATCACCCAGGGCGATGGAGCCCTCGAGCACCTTACCGTGATGCAGATGATGCCCCCGGGCCTTCGTGGTATCGCTGATTTCAAGACGCAACCCATTGCTGCGGAGATATCCACTGTCCCCGGCCTGTCCGCCGGACTCGCCGTAAAAGGGCGTGCGATCCAGAATGACGATGCCGTTATCACCGGCTGTGAGGGCATTGACCTCTTCCCCATCGCGCAACAGCGCGACAACGGTGCCGCTTCCCGTGCTCTCGTCATAGCCCGTAAACAGGGTTTCTCCGTCCAGGGTCAGAGTCCTGTTGTAGTCGACGGCAAAAGCACCCCCCTCCTTGGAGCGCTCGCGCTGTGCCTGCATGGCGGCCTCGTAGCCCTCCATGTCCAGACTGAAATCACGCTCCCGGGCGATATCATTGGTGAGATCTACGGGGAAGCCAAAGGTGTCGTAGAGCTTGAACACCACATCGCCGGGGATCACGGTACCGCTCATCTCAGCGAGGGCCTCATTCAGAATGACCATGCCCTGCTCAAGGGTTCGGGCAAACTGCTCCTCCTCACCACGGATGACATCCTCGATGCGCGTCTGCTGCTCACGGAGCTCAGGATAGAAGTCACCCATTTCCGCCACCAGGGATGGCACGAGCTTGTGAAAAAACAGAGCGTCGGCGCCCAGCTTATTACCGTGGCGGATCGCCCGACGCATAATGCGGCGGAGCACGTAGGAGCGACCCTCATTACCGGGGAGCACACCATCAATAATGAGAAAGGCACTGGAACGGATGTGGTCTGCAATCACCCTCAGGGAAGAGGCTTTGAGGTCATCCGTGCCCACCATCTCAGCGGCGGATTGAATAAGCGCCTGAAAAAGATCGATGTCGTAGTTGCTGTGCACGCCCTGGAGAATCGCTGCGATACGCTCCAACCCCATGCCCGTATCCACGGAGGGCTTGGGCAGGGGCGCCATCTCGCCATCGGCACTGCGGTTGTACTGCATGAAGACGAGATTCCAGATCTCAATGTAACGATCGAGATCGTCGTCGGGGCTCCCGGGAGGACCGCCGGGCACATCCTCGCCATGGTCATAAAACACCTCGGAACTCGGCCCGCAGGGTCCCGTATCACCCATCTGCCAGAAATTATCCTCATCAAGGCGGGAAATACGCTCCGCGGGAAATCCGATGTCTTCTATCCAGATTTTCTCTGCTTCGTCATCGGTGATATGCACCGTGACCCACAGCTTTTCCCTGGGTAAGCCCAGCTCAACGGTAAGAAAATCCCAGGCAAAACGAATGGCTTCGCGCTTGAAGTAATCGCCAAAACTGAAATTACCCAGCATCTCAAAAAAGGTATGGTGCCGCGCCGTGTAACCGACGTTTTCCAGGTCGTTATGCTTTCCTCCGGCACGAACGCAACGCTGGGCACTCACCGCTCGACTGTAGGACCGGGTCTCAGCGCCAAGGAACACATCCTTGAACTGATTCATACCCGCATTGGTGAACAGCAGCGTCGGATCGTCAGCAGGCACCAGGGAGCTACTGGGTACACGCTGGTGTCCATGGGATTCAAAGTGGGCGAGAAACGCCTCGCGGATTTCTCCGGTTTTCATGCCTTGCTCTCTCTGCTAGCACTCCGGGCCTGCCGGATCGCGAATGTAAGATAGGTGGACGGTGTCGTTGTTTGCACCGTCCGGGGAATTCAGCTGTGAAGGACTCAGCCCACCATTTTACCTTCACTGAGGGTGCCGCCTGCAATAATGTGCATATGCAGGTGGTGAACGGTCATCCCCGCGCCCTCACCGTTATTGATGATAAGCCGGAAGGCGTCAGCGACACCCAACTGCCGGGCAACCCTCCCTGCAGCCAGCATCAGGTGCCCCAGGAGCGCCTGATCGCCATCCTCGGCATCGGACAGCTTTTCGATGGCTTTTTTGGGGATGAGCAGCACGTGCACCGGCGCCTGGGGGCTGATGTCATTGATGGCGATACAGTGCTCGTCCTCGTAGATTTTCTCTGCGGGAATCTCACCGTTGATAATCTTTGTAAAAATACTGTCCGCCATGTCTGATCCCTAGCTCCTGTGATGCGCTGCTGTTATGACGATCTGCTACCTGAGTGATTCTCCGCTCGGGGGCCGCGTTACTACCGTCTGACCCGCGATGTCAGCCGAGTTTTTCGTCAGCGGTGAGTTGCCGAGCTTCTTCTTCGAGCATGACAGGTATGCCATCACGCACGGGATAGGCCAGGCCGCTGGCTTTACAGAACAGCTCCTCGCTTGCCTCGTGATACTCCAGGGGAGCCTTGCTCACGGGACACACCAGAATGCTTAAAAGCTTCTTGTCGAGCACCGATGCTTTTCCTTTTTTTGCAAAAACGGGAGTATACGATTTTTTAGCCCTATACTGGAGTGCAGGGGCGTGTTTCTCTTGTGCTTCCCGCTTCGTTACACGACACTTTTCATCTTTCTTATCTTTCAAGCCCTCAACGAGACAAGACTATGTCAATCAACAAAACACTCTCCGCCCTGTTCCTGGCAGCGAACCTGGCCGCAGCGCCCTTCGCCGGCGCCGCTCATCACGAAGAAGCCATGTCCGATCACGCCGAGCGAGCCATGGCCATTGAGATTGATGCCGAAGTGATCGCCGTGGACACGGAGACCCGCGAGCTGGTTCTGGAGCTTCCCACCGGTGAGCAGATGACGACCATTGTCGATCCCCAGGTAACACGACTCTCCGAGGTCGCCCCCGGGGATTTCCTTGTGGTGACCTATATCGCCGCCATTGCCGCCGATCTGCGAGAGCCCACGGAAGAAGAGCTGGCCAATCCCTGGGTAGAGGGCGCTGATGCCGGCGTCTCCGGTGCAGAACAGTCCCCGGGCGGCGCCATGATTTCTGCCGTACGCGCCGTGTGCACCATCGAGGGCATGAACCGTTTGCTGGGCACCGTGACGATCATGGATTCCCGGGGCAAAGCCCATGTCATTGGTGATGTGCCGGCGCAGCGTATCGAACAGCTCAGCATCGGGCAGTCCGTCGTCATTACCTTTACCCAGGCCCTTGCCGTGGGTATTGAAAAAGCGGATGCCATGTAAGCGGCTTTTCATACAAGCCGCTATCTAAGCAGCTAGCCAAGCGGCCGTAATAGGCCGCTCGGACGAGGCGGCCGGCGCGCAAAAACCGATGCTACGCTCTCCTGGTGAACTTTCCCTGGGAGCGTACTACCTGGCCGCCGGGACTTTTTTGTCTGTATTCTCTGTATTGTCTGTGGCCATGGGCGGCACCAGCCGCTGCGGGTCCACGCGCCGGTCCTGCCAGCTCATGCGCCAGTCCAGGTGCGGCCCCGTTGCCCTGCCTGTAGCACCCACCTCTCCGATCTTTTCGCCCTGAGTAAGCTCGTCCCCCACCTTTGCGGTCACGGCGCTCATGTGCAGAAAAGAAGAGGAAAGCCCATAACCGTGATCCAGAATCACCGTGCCCCCTGAATAAAAGAGGTCGGGCTCGGCAAGGGTCACCCGTCCCGCGGCCGGCGCATACACCGGCGTACCCGTGGGCACGGCAATATCCACCCCGTAATGCGGGTTTCCCGGCTTGCCGTTGTAAACACGCTGGCTTCCATAGACGCCGGAGATCGGCCCCTTGACCGGCCACACAAACCCCCCGTCAATCTGCATCAGCCAATCGGGACGCTCTACCACCTCGGCTTTTGCGGCGGCCACCAGCTGACGCTCCCGTCGAATACGCTCCAGCTGCTCTTTGGGGGGTGTCACCGTTCTCTGAGGCACACCCTCTACTCTCTGTATCCGATACTCGCGCTGTGCAACGCGCAGCTCCACTTCGCAGTCTTTGCCTACTTTGAGAATGCTGCTCGCTGATGCATCCCGATGAAACCCGGCGACAACATAGCCATTGGGAAGCACCGCTAGCGACCGATCATCAAGCCAGACTTCCTCCCCCTGGCCCACCTTTGCCCAGATCAGCCCGCCTTCTACGGGGTCTCCCTGAACCGTGACGCATTGCCCCCAGGCCCCTGCGTTGAAGGTGAAAGCTGCCGCGACTGCGATGGCCCCTGATAGTGTTCTTAGCTGTTTCATACGCGAAGTGTAGTGCGCTCCCAATACTGCGGGCAAATGTTGCACTCGCTGTGCCGCTCCCCACCACCCTTTCCTCGTACCCCGCTCTCGGCTCGTCATCGTCCGTCCTCCGCCGTCCGCCTGTCAGCGCGGTGCGGCTGCAGATAAGCGCCGGGGACTTGTGACGGGCTAGAATAGGGCCTATGGGACGCTATCGAGCACCACGTCCGAAAGGGACGCCACTGATCACCGCTGCGGGTGAGGCGCGGCTGCGCGCTGAACTCGATCGCCTATGGCGCCAGGAGCGTCCCGTAGTCGCTCTGGCGGTGCAGGATGCCGCCAAGAACGGCGACCGCTCAGAAAACGGCGACTATATCTACGGCAAGAAGCGACTTCGAGAGATCGATAGCCGCGTGCGATTTATCAGTAAGCGACTGGAGGTGCTTCAGGTGGTGCGCGAGCCTCCGACGGACAGGACACGCATTTTCTTTGGGGCCACCGTAGAGGTGGAAGACCAACATGCTGTCTCCCGGACCATCAGGATCCTGGGGCCCGACGAGTTTGAATCTTCCCGCGGCGAAGTGTCCATCGATGCGCCTATTGCTCGGGCGCTACTGGGAAAGAGCGTCGGTGACTGCGTTAACCTCGAGAGTCCCGGCGGCCTGAGAGAGCTCGAGGTTCTTGCTGTGAGCTACCTCCCGACCACCCCTGACACGCAGGCTGAAAAGACTCCGGATGAAACGAAGCCGGGTGAAGATTAGTCCAGCGCCGCGTATACCAGTGCCTCGAGCTGCCCCCGAAAGTTAAATGTGCTCGAGGGTATGAGCTGCGTCATAAACACCACGGCAAGATCCTCCGCCGGATCCACCCAGAAGAGCGTGCTGGCCATACCCCCCCAATAGTAAGACCCCCGGGTGGCGGGGTAACCATTCTTTACGGGGTCAATCTTGGACGCAAAACCCAGCCCAAAGCCGACGCCTTCATGGTCTGTCTCCGTAAAGCCCGCCATGGCAACGCTGGCCAGATCGGCACCCCCCGGCAGATGGTTAGCCACCATCAGGTCCAGGGTTTTTCGACCGATGATTGTCTCGCCGTTTGCGGTACCGCCGCCAAGAAGCATCTGACAAAAACGCAGGTAGTCCTCGACGGTAGAAAGCAGCCCACCCCCGCCGGAAAAAAAGCTTCTGTCCACGTAACGGGACGCCTGGGCATCGTCCTGAAGCACCACACGCTTCCGGGCATCGCGTACGTAGCAGGATGCAAAACGGGGGAGCTGATCTTCCCGGGGACTGAAAGTGGTGTCACGCATTCCCAGAGGCTCAAAGATTACCGCGCGAAGATAATCCGGCAGACTGTGTCCGCTGATGCGCTCAATGAGGTAGCCCAACACATCGGTAGCAACAGAATAGTTCCAGCGCTCGCCCGGCGAAAACTCCAGGGGCAGGGTCGCCAGCTGCTCGATCATGTCATCGAGGGTGTAGCCCTTGCTCGGCCAGGCAAGCTTGAGCTTTCGATAGGCGCGATCGATCTCCGTCGTCTGCATAAAGTCATAGGTGAGACCCGACTGGTGGGTGAGGAGGTCCCGGATGCGCATGGGGCGCTCTGCCTGCCGGGTTTGAAACTCCGGCCAGGCGCCCCCTTCCCGGACCCGAAGATCCTTCCACTGCGGAATAAAGCGGTGGACGGGATCATCGAGGGTAAACAGTCCTCGCTCCCACAGGGTCATCAGCGCAATGGAAACCACGGGCTTGGTCATGGAGTAAATCCGGAACAAGGTGTCATCCGTTATGGGAAGCTGACGCTCCCGGTCGCGATCACCGGCTCCCTGGAGGTAGGCGAGCTGTCCTCCCCGGAGCACCGCCGTGAGGCAGCCGGCGATTTTTTGCGGCTGAACATAGCTTTGATCAAGGTGTTCGCCGATGCGCGCCAGGCGTTTTTCACTGAATCCTGCCGCGGCGGCGTCAATGTTCCTAAGGTCCATCCGATGGCCCTCCAAGGCCACTCCGTTGGGGAGCTCGAGAGTGTAAAGGAGGCGCGGCATAAGATATACAAAACCGCCACGCGAATTGCTGCTGCCTCGGCGACGCTGCTAGAATCGCCGGCTTTCCCGAGACGCTTTGTCCCTACAGTCGGAACCCCCCTATGAGCATGGAACGCCTGACAAACCTTGAAGGTCATGATGAGTTTATCGCGCGGCACATAGGCCCCAGCGAAGCGCAACAGAGCGAAATGGCCCTGGCGGTGGGCTACGCCAGCGTGGATGCGCTTATCGATGCAACGGTTCCCGCCAACATCCGCCTGGGCGCCGCCATGAATCTGGATGATCCCCAACGGGAGGTGGATGTCATCGCCCGGCTGAAGGCCATGGCGGAGCAAAATCATCTCTGTAAAAACTTTATCGGTATGGGTTACTACGGCACCCATACACCGGCGGTGATACAGCGAAATGTGCTGGAAAATCCGGGCTGGTACACCGCCTATACGCCCTATCAGGCAGAAATCTCTCAGGGCCGTCTCGAGGCGCTGCTGAGTTACCAGCAGGTCATCATGGATCTCACGGGCATGGAGCTGGCGAACGCATCCATGCTGGATGAGGCGAGCGCTGCCGCCGAGGCCATGACGCTTACCCAGCGGGTGAACAAAAAAAATAAGAGCACGCGCTTTATTGTCGATAGCGATTGTCACCCCCAGACCCTGGCGGTACTGCAGACCCGCGCGGAACCCCTGGGCATCGACATTGTGTACGGCGACGCGGCGACGGAATTGCAAAACGGCGAGGCCTTCGGACTATTTTTGCAGTACCCCGGCAGCAGTGGCGAGATTTCCGATCCCAGCGCTCTGATTGAAAGCGCCCATGCCAAGAACACCCTCGTTGTCGTCGCCAGTGATCTTCTGGCTTTGCTGTTACTCAAGGCGCCGGGAGATCTGGGAGCCGATGTGGTCGTCGGCAACAGCCAGCGCTTTGGCGTGCCCATGGGCTTTGGTGGTCCCCACGCGGCATTTTTTGCCACCCGGGATGCCTACAAGCGCTCCACTCCCGGTCGCATCATCGGTGTCTCCGTAGATCGCGATGGTCGCCCTGCCCTGCGCATGGCCATGCAGACCCGGGAACAACATATCCGCCGGGAAAAGGCCACCAGCAATATCTGCACCGCGCAGGCTCTGCTGGCGGTGATGGCGGCGTTTTACGCCATGTACCACGGCCCCGAAGGTCTCCGTCGCATCGCGGAGCGCGTGCAACTGTTAACCGCAGGCCTTGCGACGGCCCTGCGCAGCAGCGGCATTGCTATCGAGAACCAGCATTTCGTTGACACCCTCACCATTGATCCCAAGGGGCAGCGGGACGCCATTCTCGCACGCGCCAAAGAGCACAACATCAATCTCCGTTGTGACAAAGAAGACACCCTGGGTATTTCCCTTGACGAAACGACCACACGCGCGGACCTCGCATTACTGATTGAGGTGATCACCGGCGAAGCCGTGAACGTCGACGCGCTCAGCGCCGAGAGCGGTATTCCTGACGCTTTGCAGCGGGATGTGGATTATCTTCAGCATCCCCTGTTTAACGAATACCACTCAGAGACCGAAATGCTGCGCTACATGCGGCGTCTGGAGAGCAAGGACATCGCCCTCAACCGCTCCATGATTGCCCTGGGCAGCTGCACCATGAAACTCAACGCCACAACGGAAATGCTGCCCGTCACCTGGGAAGGCTTTGGCGCTCTGCATCCCTTTGCTCCCGCTGATCAGACCAGGGGTTACAGTGAATTACTGACGGATCTGGAGCGTATGCTCACGGAATGCACGGGCTACGATGCCGTGTCCCTGCAGCCGAACGCCGGGTCTCAGGGTGAATACGCGGGTCTCCTGGTGATCAAGCGCTATCATGAAAGCCGTGGCGATCACGATCGCAATATCTGCCTTATTCCCTCCTCGGCCCACGGCACCAATCCCGCGAGTGCCGTCCTCGCGGGCATGCGCGTGGTCATCGTTGAGTGCGATGCCCTGGGTAACGTGGACATTGGCGACCTCCGCCAAAAAGCCGAAAAGCACAGCGCCGAATTGGCGGCCATCATGGTCACCTACCCCTCCACGCACGGCGTGTTTGAAGAGGGTATCGTCGAGGTCTGCGCCATTGTCCACGAGCATGGCGGGCAGGTTTATGTCGACGGCGCCAACCTCAATGCTCTGGTGGGGCTGGCCGCTCCCGGTAAATTCGGTGCTGATGTCTCCCACCTGAACCTGCACAAAACCTTCTGCATTCCTCACGGCGGTGGCGGGCCCGGCATGGGTCCCATTGGTGTAGGCGCCCATCTCCAGCCCTTCCTGCCCTCTCACCCGGTCAGACCCGTGCCGGGCCTGTCGGATGACAACGATGTGGTCTGTGCCACGCCCTACGGCAGCGCATCCATCCTGCCCATTTCCTGGGCCTACATCGCGCTCATGGGAGCCTCCGGACTGACCCACGCCAGCAAGGTGGCCATTGTTTCCGCCAACTACATTGCCCATCGCCTGCGCGATCATTTTGCCGTGCTCTACACCGGCAGCAGCGGCACCGTGGCTCATGAGTGCATTATCGATATCAGGCCCATCAAGGAAGCCAGCGGTATCGGCGAAGAGGACATCGCCAAGCGTCTTATGGATTTTGGCTTTCATGCGCCCACCATGTCCTTCCCCGTTGCGGGCACCCTGATGATTGAGCCCACGGAGTCGGAATCCCTTGCCGAGATCGATCGCTTCTGTGATGCCCTGATCACAATCCGGGAGGAAATCCGCGAAGTCGAAAACGGCCGCTGGTCCCTCGAAGACAATCCTCTGGTAAACGCGCCGCACACCCTGCAAGATCTCACTGCCGAGGAGTGGACTCACGCTTACAGCCGCAAGCAGGCCGCATTTGCCATGGACTCCCTGCAGCAGGACAAATACTGGCCACCCGTCAGTCGCATCGACAATGTCTACGGCGACCGCAATTTGTTTTGTGCCTGTCCATCAATAGACAGCTTCCGCGAGAGCAGCGAGGATGAAACTACCGTCGGATAGCTTTTGGCCGGAAGGCCATGGACGATCAATCGTTGCTCCAGCACCCTGAGTCGTGTAACAAAACCGTCTTACAGCCCAATGGCGCTCTTCTTGAAAGGTCTCTAGACTCGAGGGTGCAGGTTCTGAAGAGGCGGTAGCGAAGAGTGAGCACGACAAACTTATTGCCCCAGAGCGAGGCGGTGTTTCTGGAGGCCGGCATTGGCACCTGGCGCTGGGATGCGAGCAGTGGCGAGTTTCAGCTATCGGACGATGGCATCGCCATGTTGCAGGTGCGGGCTGATGAGCTACCCCTGGGCGTCGACACCATCATCGGGCAGATTCTTGACGAAGACGTTGCTGGGTTTCAGTCGGCAATGGCTGAACTTATCACTGCGCCGGGACTCATCGAGGTGGATTTTCGAGCCCTCTTGGACGATGGTGATATCCGTTGGTACCGGGCCATTGGCCGCAGCTATGCATCTCCCGACGCTTCAGTTACCCACGCCGCGGGCGTGTTACTCGATGTCACCACCCAGCGCAGCGCCGAGCAGTACTACGATGCTTTTTTTCAACAGCCCAATGGCATGCATCTGGTGGCCTCCATTGACGGAGAAATACGCCTCACCAACAGCGCCTGGCAGTTGGTGCTTGGCCATGGCGACGCGGAACTTCAGGGGCAAAACCTTCTTGACCTCGTGCACCCTGAGGACCGGGAAGCCACCCTCGCGGAAATGGGCAAGCTTTCTCAGGGTATGTACACCCTGTATTTTGAAAACCGCTATCGGCACAGAGATGGCAGCTATCGCGTTATCGCCTGGTCGGCGGCAACGGCTGAACGCGAATCTGTTATCTGCGCCGTGGGCCGGGATATTTCCCAGGAGCATGCCGCCCGGCGCGGACTTTTTCAGGCCGCGGCGGTATTTAAGAACAGCGGCGAAGGCATTCTTATATCCGACAAGGACGGTCGCATCCGTGACGTCAATGCCGCCTTCTCCCGCATTACCGGCTATAGCCGGGAAGACGCCATAGGGCAGCCGACAAGCTTGCTTCGGTCCGGTCGCCATGATGGGGACTTTTACGCCGACATGTGGCAGACCTTGCAAAGGGATGGTGTGTGGCGCGGCGAGATCTGGAACCGCCGAAAATCCGGCACCGTTTTTCCGGAGCTCCTCACCATCAGTAAAATTGATGGGCCCGATGGGGGCTTCATGGCGATTTTTACCGATATCAGTCAGCTCAAGGAAACGGAAGAGCAGCTGCAGAAACTCGCGCACTACGACCCCCTCACCAATTTGCCCAATCGTTTTCTCGTAAACGAATGCCTGGAACACAGTATCCGACGAGCGCAGAGACGCTCAGACCATCTGGCGGTGTTTTTCCTGGATATCGACAGTTTCAAAAACATCAACGACAGTCTCGGTCATTTCGCCGGGGATAAACTGCTCAAGACAACAGCGAATCGTCTTAAAGCATTGCTGCGGGATGACGACAGCGTGGGACGTATCGGCGGCGATGAGTTCCTCATGGTGCTGGACGACATAAGCACGCCGGACGATGCCACGCATATCGCAGAGAAAATTATCGGGGCTCTGCGCAAACCCATGATTCTGGAAGGCCGCAGTATCTCCGTGAGTGCCAGCATCGGCATCAGCATTTATCCTGAGGACGGGCAAACCGCTGAAACGCTGATGAGTAATGCCGACGCGGCCATGTACAACGCCAAAGACCAGGGTCGGGACACCTTTCGTTTCTACTCCGAGCACCTCACCCGTCAGGCTTTTCAGAACGTGCTTATTGATTCCGCTCTGCGGGAGGCAGTTTCGCGCCAGGAGTTCCGCCTCGCCTTTCAGCCCCAGGTGAACACGGACAATGGCTCTCTCCTGGGTCTGGAAGTGCTTTTGCGCTGGCACCACCTTACGCTGGGCACGGTCTCACCATCGCAGTTCATCCCCCAGGCCGAGCGTACGGGGCTCATCCGGGATATAGGCCACTGGGTGCTTGAACAATCCTGTCTTCAGGGCAGCCGATGGATTGCCGAGGGCCTACAGTTCGGTCACCTCGCGGTTAATGTCTCGGCACCGCAGTTTCGTGCCGAGGACTTTGTGGCCCAGGTCCGCAAGGTGCTCGCAGACACGGAATTCCCCCCGGAGAAACTCGAGCTTGAGCTGACGGAAAGTGTGTTGGTGCACGATACGGAAAAACTCATCGAGAACATGCACGAATTGCGCGCGCTCGGCGTTATGTTTGCCATCGATGATTTTGGTACGGGCTATTCCTCCCTGTCCTACCTCAAGCGCATGCCCATCGATCGCCTCAAGCTGGATAAATCCTTTGTAGATCACATTGTCAGCGACGACAGTGATCGCATTATCGCCGGTGCGGTTCTGGCTTTGGGGAAGGCCATGGGCCTGCCCGTGATCGCGGAAGGTATTGAGCAGGAAGCACAGGCCCGTGTTCTCCAGAGCCTTGGCTGCAAGCACTTTCAGGGTTATCTCTACGGCAGGCCCATGTATGGTCCCCGCATCGAAGTCGTGCTTCGCGCCCATCTGGAGAAAAAAACCTGATACCCGGGAAAAGGGCGCCCACAAAAAAGGCGCCCGGAGGCGCCTGGTTTTCATATACTTGCATGCAAGCTATACCGATTGCATCCTAGCTCTGCAAAAGAGCTCAGCCCCGGACTTAGAAGCTATAGCGGAAGTCTACGCCGTAGCTTCGCAGCGCTGAGGGATGCAAGAAGCTGCCTCCGAACTCCGGCGTAGGAATAACTTCCTGAAGATACTCCTCGTCCGTAATGTTGCGCCCCCAGGCGGTGATAGCCCAGTTGTCACCCTCGAGTCCCACACGCAAATCTACAGTGCTGAACGCATCACGGGAGGACTTTGAAAAGTTCTGGTTGAACCCGGGTCCGAAGAAGGCATTCCAGATCGTTGGCGTTTCCTCACCCTGAAGCGTGTGGAACCACATCTCGCCCGTGTACTGCCAGTCAACACGACTCACCAACTGCATGTTGCCACCCACGGGGAAGCTCAACTCTGCACCCAGATTACCTGTGGTCTCCGGCGCCTGAGGCACATCGTTGCCCTCAGACAGAGGGCGGTGTTCGTTCTTCTCGATCTCGGAGTCCATCAGTCCGAGGCCGCCATACACGGTGAGGTACTCCGTGGCCACAAATGTGAAGTCTGCCTCGATGCCCTGAATATACAGATCATCGATGGTAGTGACCGTTCGCAGAATACCGAAGGGACCGGCGTAGAATTCGAAGAACTGGTTATCTTCCACATCGGTGCGGAAGGCCGCCGCATTCAAACGAAGACGTCGATCCATCCACTCGGACTTAAAGCCCACTTCGAAGGCCGTGGAGACTTCCTTGTCATAGTCGTCGGTAACCTGAAGCTGCGCATCGACCACCTCACCGGGACCGCCGAAGCCGGCGTTAAACCAGAAATTGAGGAGGTCCTCGGTACCGATGGCATTGAAACCACCGCTACGAAATCCCAGGCCGTAGCTCGCGTAGACATTCACCGCATCCGTCGCGGCCCAGTTCCACGTTGCCTTGGGCTGAAACTGACTGAAGTCCCGGGCGCGGTCGGGAATACCATTGGGGTTGTTGCCAAAGGCAGGGTTGATCGGCAGGGGGGCACCGGTTGCGGGATCCAGGAGATTGACGTTCAGGCCGGAGTTGAGAACATTGGGCACCTTGTTGCTGACTTCCCGCTCTTCCCGATCGTAACGCAGAGCGAAGGCCAGCTCCATGGTGTCCGAGAGATCGAACTCCAACTGACCATAGATGGCATAGACTTCCGTGTTGAATTCATCCCAGAACAGCAGATCCGTGGGGTTGGGGCCCGTGGGATCCACGTAGGGCTGCTTGAGAAAGCCCTCCCCCTGATCCGCGCCGTAGGCAACCAGGGATTCCCGCTCGATATCCGCGTAATACACACCGGCAATCCAGCGAATCGCATCATCCTCGGGACCCACGAGGCGGGCATCGATGCTGATGTCTTCCTGATTACGCTCCTGGTACTGATAGCCATCGCAGGTAAGCGGGTTATAGGGGCCGTAGACGCCCTGAAAATCAGCACCCGGGGGCAACACGCCGAAAGGGTTGAAGGGCTCGCCAAAGAGATCGGGACGCGTGAAGCTGTTCAGCTCTCCACGACCCGCCTGACAGGAGGGTGTCAGTTCGTAGCCATAGAAGGTCGCAGCGGTACCGTCAGAAAGCAGGGACTCTTCAAGATCGCTGTATGCCACATTGGCCACGAGATCCGCAAAGTCCAGCGCCCAATCGAGCTTAACGGCAAAGTCGGTGGTGGTCTGTTCGTTCTCGCCGGGGGTGTTGAAGATGAAACGAAAATCAACGTCGTTCACATCCTGGTTGTAGTTCGGCGCACCGAAAGCTTCTACAAAGGCAGGAATCGCGAAACCCGCATTGAAGTTAATCGCTCCGGCAGAGACATCGGAGTAGCCACCCCGGAAATCGAGACTCAGATTGTCCGTCACGTTCCACTTGAGCCGGCCACGGATACTGGTGTCTTCGAGATAATCCACCACGTCATCCTGGTTGGTGAATATATTCTCGTAGAAACCGTCGGTTTCGCTGGTGCTGATGGCAATACGTCCCAGCAGTTTGTCTTTGACGATGGGACCACTGAACATGGCGTTGCCACGCAGGGTGCCGACGTTACCGACGGTACCGCCTACCCGGGCCTCAAACTCATTGGTGGGTTCTTTCGTGGTTACCAGGATCGCGCCGGCCACTGCGTTACGGCCATAGAGCGCCCCCTGGGGGCCTTTCAGTACTTCAATCTGCTGCACGTCAAACAGCTCTTCGTTGAAGCTGTTGGGGTTGGTGCTGAGAACGCCGTCAACGACATAGGCGAAAGTCGACTCCGCATCGCGCGTTGAAATAATGCCCCGGATGCTCAGCTGGGTATCGCCGACGTTCGCGGAGTCCACCAGGGTCACGTTGGGCACCAGTCCTACGTAATCGCCAGCGCGCTGAATACCCGCTCGCTGGATCGTGTCCTCGTCGATGGCGGAAATCGCAATGGGCACTTCCTGAAGATTCTCAGAACGTTTCCGCGCGGTTACCACGACCTCTTCAATGGACAGGTTGTTGCCCTGAGCCATCACCCATTGCGTCCCTGGTAGCAACAGAGTCGCTGCCAGCGCCTGCACTAGCGGTTTCGTCATGCTTTGCATTGCCGTTCTCCTACCCTCGTGAGTATTGTTTACTTTTTTTACCGCCGACGCCGTTGGCGCCTTGTCCTTCATTCCAGCCCATTTCTTTGAGGCGGCGCCACAAGGTTGTGGGACTGATACCTAACTCTTTACTGACCGCCGTCTTGTCGCCGCCAAGACGGCGCATGGCATCGGCGATCGCCCGACATTCCTGTTCCTTCAGCAACCCTGCGGGCGTAGCCTCCCCGCGGGGCACAGACAGCTCCGGCAGTAATTCTTCAAGGCGAAGTTCCTCAATGGACGCGCCGTGGGCTGCATTAACTGCAAGACGCTCGGCAAAATTCTGCAACTCACGAACATTGCCCGGCCACCGGTATTGTTCGAAGGGCGCTTTCAGCCTCGCCATCAACGTCGGGACATCCAGCTCCACGTCGTATTGTCGTGCGTACTCCGCCAGATAATGCTCAGCAATGGCAGACACATCCTCGGGTCGCTCGCGCAGGGGAGGAAGTCGTAAGGTAAATACGTTTAGACGGTAATAAAGATCATCGCGAAACTGCCCGGCCTCAACGGCCTCCTGTAGATCGCAGTTGGTGGCTGCTATTACCTTAAAGTCCAGAGACAGTTCCCGGGTACCTCCCACGGGTCGCACGCTGCGCTCCTGGAGCACCCGCAGGAGTTTCACCTGTTGGGCCAGGGGCATTTCCCCTACCTCATCCAGATACAGCACCCCGCCGTTAGCCTGCTCCACAAGACCGACGCGCCCGCCACGCCTGGAGCTGGTGAAAGCGCCATCGACGTAGCCAAAGAGTTCGCTCTCAAAAAGCTCGTTGGGAATACTCCCGCAGTTGATGGCCACCAGCGCGCCATCGCGGTAATCCGAGGCCTGGTGGATTTCCCGGGCGATGTGTTCTTTACCCGTACCGCTTTCTCCCTGAAGGAGGACCGCCGCACTCCCGAGGGCGTAGGTGCGTGCCAGCTCAGCCACTCTGGACATCTGGGGGGAATCGATCACAAAACGACCGGGCGATCCCCCGGAGTCTCTCCCCGGGTCGCGCGCCCGCGCCTGGCGCAGGGCTTCGTCGAGCATCGCTCTGGCCGACTCCCGGCTGTAAATCAACACGGCAGGAAGGCCGCGACGAGCGGCGAGTTCGCAGATATAACTTGGCCCCACCACAACGTCTGTATTCCCGGCCGCGGCCATGGCCAGGAGCTTCTCCGAGGCCTCATCGGTCGTTGTGTAGCTGTCGTGCGCCAGGCTCTCACCCAGTAATGACGGCAGCGCCTGAAAGAGGCGCCCCTCGGATTCCGCTTTCGCGGCGTAGGTAAAGACGTGGACACGCTGGCCAATGCGTCGGGCCCGGGCGACGGCATCAACAATGTCCGTATCGGTGACGGGCTGGGCGATAACCGGAAGCTTGAGGGCGTTTTGCAAAAATGCGGCGTTGGAGCCCGCGCTGGCCACAACGTCTGGCTTATGCTCCTTCACAAGGGCGTGGTAATCCACGCTGCCCGAGGCCACGGATTCCACAATGATTACTTCAGCCTCATCGCGATAGTCCGGCAGTACCGCGTTGATCAGCTCACTGAACTTACGATAACCGATGAGCAGAATGCGGGCCCGATTGCTCATGAGAAGCCGTTCAGCGTTTTCATAAAGAGCCCTGCAGCGTTCGGATCACATCATCTACCGACAGCACCTCGGCATACTTTGCGTGCATGTCGTGCAGATTTGCGATGTGGGCATCGCTATTGCGATCACCCACGGCTTCCCGGGGAACGCACACCACATAATCGTGCTGCAATCCATCAACTACGGAGGCGCGCACACAGCCGCTGGTGGTTAATCCTACAACCACCAGGGAATCAACGGATTGATCCTTCAGCCATTGATCCAGCCCCGTGGCGAAAAAAGCGCTGGCATATTGCTTGGCAAAGACCGGCTCCGATGCCCTGGGACGGAGTCGCTCATCCACCGCCGTGGCAGCGCTTCCCTCGATGAGCATATTCAGCGCCGGCAGGCGCGCCCGGAAGACCTTCGCCTGCCCATCGTTTGAATACACCACCGAAGTAAAACACAGGGGTAAGTCACGCGCTCGAAAAGCTTCCTGCAGCCTTACGCAGGCCTGTACCACCGCGTCGCTCTCCGATCCCAGGGGACTGTCAGCATCGGTAAATGCGTTGATCATATCGATCAACAACAAGGCCGGACGCGTTCCCAGGGATTGGGATTGACGGGCGAGGTCAGCCATGCGTCAGCCGCGGAACTGCGAGGGAAACTGCGGTGCGACAGGCGGTGGCAGATGTGTCTCCGCCTCGCAACGGGCTTTGATTTCCTCAATTGTGCCGCCGCGGTTGAACAGGGGCTGATCATCGCCTCGCGCGGACCGAAGCTCCTCGCGCAGCGCCTCTGTTGCCTCCATATTCACACTGCCGTCGGCAGCGATCACTACGCCGTAGCGCCTGGCTCCCTCGACGCTGACCAGACGCCGCGCCACATCGACGCGCACCAGTTCAGGATCCCGGGCAAAGGGGTCACCCCAACCACCGCCGCCCCAGGTGTTGAAGTACAGCAAGTCTCCAGCCTTCACCTTGATGCCCTCAACCTTGGCTGGCAGCCACTCTTCGCTGCCGTCGCCGCGCACCAGACGCTTGGTAGAGCGCTGCCCCGTGTCGCCTCCGAGTACCCCCCAGGGGTGGGTTAACCAGCGCTCATCGTGAATACCGATCTCGCCATCGGCGAGAAAGCGGTAGGCCACGGAGAGACCGTTGCCGCCACGGTGCAGTCCCGCACCACCGGAATCCCTGATGGTTTCGTAGCGCTCGATGCGCAGGGGAAAGTAAGACTCGATGAACTCATTGGGCACATTGGTAAAGCCGGGCCACAGGGAGTGGCCGTCGGGACCGTCGCCAACGGGACGGCCGGGAATGCCCCCAAAGCCGATCTGGAACAGCTGGAACCATTCGCCGTCCTTGCCCGGTCGGTGATCGTAGCCCGAGTAAAACAGGTGCGGCGAGTCTGAAAAACCCGCGGCGTTAAGCATTTGTTCCGGCGCCCCCATGCCCAGCAGGGCACCGAGCAGATCAAAAATGCGACCCAGGGCGTGAGTTCGCCCGGACAGCGCCGCGGGGAACCTGGGCTTTAACAGCGTGCCCTCGGGAATACGCACGTCCACCAGATCGTAAAAACCGTCGTTGAACACGATCTGAGGATCCACGACGTTGATGGTGAAGGAGCCAAAAAACATCTTGAACATATCTTCGTTGAGGAAGAAGTTCACGGAGCTCTGAGCCTGGGGATCGGTCCCTTCAAAATCGAAGATGGCCGTGGATCCCTCACGCCACATGCGACACTTGATGCGGTAGGGCCCCATACCCATGCCGTCATCACAAAGATAATCCTCGAATTCCCGAGGCTCCTCGGGAACGAACATTTCGATGATGTGCTTCATCGCCGCGTGATTGCGATCCAGCATCACATCCATGGTGGACTTAAGCACGTCGTCCCCAAAGCGCTCCGCCAGTTCGACACAACGCTTTGCAGCGGTGTTACAGGCGGCGACGAGGGCATTCAGGTCAAAGCGATTCCACTGCGGCGTTCGAACGTTATGCAGGATCAGCTCGAGGAGATCCGTCTGCAGTTCACCGCGCTTGTACAACTTGGTCGGGGGTATGCGAATACCTTCCTGATAGATGGTGGTGGCCTCAATGGGGATAGAGCCCGGCACCATGCCGCCGTTGTCGGACATATGACCGAACATGGCGGACCAGGCAATGTGACGACCGCCCTTGAAGACCGGCACCAGCACAACCCAGTCCGGTAAATGCGATACCGCCGCATTACACATGTAGGGATCATTCGTGAGAATGATGTCGCCTTCCTCAATTTCGACGTCATAGGCTTCGAGGAAGGGACCGATGAAGGAGCCGAACTGCCCCACCACCATCTTGCCCTCGCGATTGGCGATCATGGGGAAGCAGTCGCCCTGCTCCCGGATACCCGGTGACATGGCGGTTCGAAACAGCACAGCGTCCATTTCTTCCCGGGCGTTGCGCAGGGCGTTTTCGATGATGTCGACGGTAACGCCATCGACCTCGACACTCTGAAGTGCCGCGGTGTTGCTCTCAATAATTGTCGCGGGCATCTCAGGCACCTCCCTTACTGGCGTTAACGTGATTTGAACTAGCCGGGCCGGGGTTGATCAACAGGTTGCCCACGGCATCGACCCTGGCACCGTAGCCGGGAAGCACCACCGTCGTAGAGTCCATCTCGGCCACAACGCAGGGCCCCGCTACCTCCAGGTTTTCGTGGAGGCCTCCACGATCGTAGATGGGCGCCTCATGCCAGGCGCCTTCAAAATAGAAGCGACTGTCGTGGATCTTGCACTGCTCCAGAGAGTTTTCGCTCACACCGATGCGCTTGTCCGCAATCTTGCGCGCCGCCGCTTTTACCACGGCGCGAATCATGAGTATTTCGTGGCCGTCCCCCAGCTTAAAGGTGAACAGCTGTTCATGCTCCGCATCAAAAGCTTCCGTGAGCAGCGCGACGCCCTTCTCCACAAGCTCCTTCTCGTCGAAGTCCACGGTGATCTGGAACGCCTGACCCGCGTAGCGCAAATCCGCCTGGTAGGACACTTCCTGCTCGTCATCGGGTATGCCATCGGCACGCAGGGATTCCCCGGCGCGATCACGCAGCTCGTGGAGATCCGTCAGCATCTGCTCGTCGCTGAGATCGCCGGCCATCATGAGATAGGTCCGCGCCGCCTCGTCCTGTACCTGGGTGGTTGCATCACCATAAGCACAGAGCACACCGGGACCGGGAGGGACGATCACCGGCCAGGCATCCGTGAGTATCCCCAGGGCATTGGCATGGAGGGGTCCCGCACCACCAAAGCCTACGAGGGCAAAATCCCGGGGGTCGTAGCCCTGTTCCACGGATACCAGTCGGAGGGCGCCGAACATGGATTCATTGACGATCTTGATGATGCCCTCTGCCGCTTCCATGATACCGATACCCATGGCATCGGCGACTTTCTGCACGGCTTTTTCCGAGGCATCGCGATTAATATTCATCTTCCCGCCGAGTTGGACATCCGATGGAAGATAACCCAACACGACGTTGGCATCGCAGACCGTCGGCTCCTCACCACCCTTCATGTAGCAGGCGGGGCCGGGTACGGCACCGGCGGACTCCGGCCCCACGCGCAGGGCCTTGGTCAACTCCGGTACGAAGGCGATGGATCCACCACCGGCACCCACGGTGCGCACATCCACCGAAGGCGCCCGGACACGCACGTCTCCAACAATGGTTTCCCGGCGGACCCGCGCCCGGGCGTCCTGAATCAATGCCACGTCCGTGGAGGTGCCGCCCATATCGAAGGTAAGAATGTCGCGGTAGCCCGCCCGCTCGCAAAAGTAGATGGCGCCCGCCACACCGCCGGCAGGGCCGCTCATCAGAAGATTCACCGGCGAATCCGCAGCGGCACGGGCTGACGCCAGACCGCCATCGGAGCGCAGAATAGACAGCTGGGCACCATCGCCCAGGCGCTCATCGAGGGCGCCCTGGAGATTGTTGACGTAGCGCGCGACCTCCGGACGCACGTAGGAGTTTACGACGGTGGTTTCCGTACGCTCATACTCCTGCATTTCCGGCACCACATCGCTGGATACGGAAATGGGCGTGTCACCAAAGATCTCCGCCGCTATCGCGGCCACCTGACGCTCGTGCTCGGAATTGATGTAGGCGTTGATGAGACAGATAGTGAGCGCCTCCACCTCACCGCGGTCACGGAGGGTCTGAAGGTCTCGCCGCAGCGTATCTTCATCCAGGGGTTCTACCACCTCGCCATCGGCGCTGATGCGGCCCCGGGCACCAATCGTCAGCTCCAGGGGGGCCAGGAGCGGATCCTTTACAAAGCTGACCCAACCACCAAGACCACCGGGGCAATAGGATCTCGCTACCTGCAAAGTGTCTTCAAAGCCGGCGGTGGTCACCAGGCCCACGCGGGCACCGCGCCCGGTCAGCACGGCATTGGTCGCAACGGTGGTTCCATGCATCACCAGCTCGATTTCCCCGGGATCAACGCCGGACTCATCGCAGATTCGCGCAATGCCGTTGAGCACACCGATGGAGGAATCTTCCGGCGTTGATGGAACTTTGGCCGTGAAGGTTTCTCCGTTCTCTTCGTTAAGCAGCAGAAAATCCGTGAAGGTTCCGCCTACATCTACGCCTAATCGGTAACTCATTCCTCGTCCTTCTCCCCTGTGTGCTTATCAATGATCTTTCTTGCGCCCGCCCACCCGAGTCGCGCTTCCAAAAAAATGTCCTACGGTGTTTTTTGCACTCAGGCGGCGTTACGTGTGAGCCAGTAATGCGCTCTTCCGCCCTGGGGACGGCCGAGCATTTCGCTCATCAGGTTCACCACGCCCAAGAGCGCCGGCATGTCTACGCCCGTCGTAAACCCCATCTGCTCCGCCATCATCACCACATCTTCCGTCGCCACATTGCCCTTGGCGCCTGGCGCAAAAGGACAGCCGCCAAGGCCTCCGACGGAGGCATCAAAACGTCGAATACCACTCTCCATCGCGGCGAAGATATTTGCCAGACCCAGGGCCCGGGTGTCGTGAAAATGACAGGCGAGCTGTGCGCTGTCGTGCTCGTCGCCCAGGGCCGACATCAGCGACTTGACCTGCGCGGGATTGGCCGCGCCGATGGTGTCGGCGATAACCAGTTCCGACGCGCCCGCCTCCAGAAGCTGTGCCGCGAGGCTGCGGACATATCCGGGATCTACGGACCCTTCAAAGGGACACTCAAAGGCTACGGCCAGGTAGGCCTGTACCCGGTTGCCATCACCGTGGCCACGCTCGATAACGGCCCGGGCCACCTCGAGGGTCTGCTCCATGCTCAGATTGATGTTCTTCTGATTCATGGTCTCCGTGGCCGACACCACCACGGCCATGGTGTTAACGCCGGCATCTCGGGCCAGCTCATAACCCTTCATATTCGGTACGAGGGCACTGAGCTCGACGCCTTCTCGGTGTCCGAGGCGGCGCGCGAGATCACCGGTGCCGGCCATCTGGGGCACCGCTTTGGGCGATACAAAGCTGCCCATCTCGCAGTGCCGGATGCCGGCATCGAGCACCGCCTCGACAAAGGCAAACCGCTGATCCAGGGTCAGAGCGCCGTCCTGACTCTGAAGCCCGTCGCGGGGTCCTACCTCGTTGATGATGATGCGGTCTTTCATGCCACGGCTCCTGTCTGGCGCAGACTTGCCAGCTGACCGTCGCTGTAGCCAAGGAGCTCTTTCAAAACAGTCTCCGTATGCTGTCCGAGGAGGGGCGCCGGAGAGAAGCTCTCTTCATCCGTGCGCGACAATTTGATGGGATTACCCGGACCGCGGGTGCTGCCACCTTCGGGATGCTTGAGTTCCACCACCATATTTCGAGACAGCACCTGCTCGTCTGCCAGAGCTTCTTCGAGAGTGTTTACCCGGGCACAGGGGATGCGCTTTTCCGTGAGCCTCTCCAGCCAATACTCGGAATCCCGGGTGCTGAGAATCTCGCCGAGGCGCCGGTCAATAAACGCCTTGTCCGCCAGGCGCGCGGGCTGCGTTCGGTACTTCTCTTCCCGAAACGCCGGCTCATCAATGACCTCCAACAGGTTGTCCCAGAAACTGTCGAAGATCACCGCGATAATGATGTGACCGTTGGCCGTGGGATAGCTGTTGTAGGGCACATGGACAAAGTGGCTGTTCCCGATGGGGTGGGGAACGTCTCCCGAGAGAAAATACATGGTGGCCATGTAATTGAGCATAGATATCTGGCAGTCGAGCATGGAGATGTCGACATGCTGGCCCAGGCCACTCTGCTCCCGCTCGTAAAGCGCAGCCAGAACGCCCATGACACCAAACATGCCGCCCCCGAGGTCACCGATGGGAATGCCGGCCCGGGTTGGCTGACCGGCGTCCTGCCCGGTGATGGACATGCCGCCGCCAATGGCCTGCACGACCTGGTCAAAGGCCGGTCGCTGATAGTTGGGTCCTCCGGAGCCGAAGCCGGAGATGGAGCAGGTAATGATGCGTGGGTTGACCTCTTTGAGATGGGTGAAATCAATTTTTAACTTAGCCGCCACACCGGCGCTGAAGTTTTCCACGACGATGTCGCTGTTGCGCACCAGGTCGTAAAACACTTCCAGGCCCGCCTCGCTCTTGAGATCCAGGGCAACGCTCTGTTTGTTTCGGTTCAGGGTGACGTAATAGGCGCCCTGCCCTTTGAGTGAATTTTTGGGATCGTTCGCGAGAAGCTTGCGCGTCCCCTCACCCTTCAGGGGCTCGACCTTGATCGTTTCCGCACCCAGGTCGGCGAGAATCATCGCGCCATAGGGCCCCGAAAGCATGTGCGTAAGATCCAGAACTCTCACGCCGCGAAGGGGTTTTGCCATACGGTCGCTCCTATTGCTTTTCTAATGCGCTCCTTTATCGAAGCAGCCACGCCGGACAGCATGCACTGATCGCTGCGGGGCGCCCCAAGGCTTCGGCTTTGTCACCGCTTGCCACGCTGTGCGGTTTGAGATCGCAAGAATCAGTCCAACAGCGTTCAAAACGGCAAAGTTCTTCAAAAATTACTGATTTTTCAGCCATTTAAGCAAGCTAGCGCCATCCCCTTGATGTAAGCTCAGCGTCTATCGACCGGTGATTTTCATTTAAAACGAAACAGTATTTCATTTTGAAAAATAAAGCGAGGGCGCGCGGTGGCCGCGCATTGCGACCAAGCGACGCCATGCAGCGATAAACAGCGTTGCCGCCGCCGCGCTAGCGCAAGATACTGTCGACGCTTTTTCTAACTACTGCATCAGGGGAATTGAATGAGGTCAAAACTGCTGAAGTTGAGCGGACCCGTACTGGTACTCGCAGGCGCCGTCGGTGTCGTTTTCCTCCTCAAAGCCACCGCTCCGGAGCCTCAAACCGACGAGGCGCCCCCCCGCCCTGTCACGGTGTACACACACCTCGCGGAGCGCAGTGATGCAGTGTTAAACGTGCAGACCCAGGGCGAGGTGCGCGCCCGCACGATGATCAATCTTACGGCGCAGGTAGGCGGCCGCGTGGTATCTGTGTCACCGGAATACGTGGAAGGAGGGCGCTTCAATCCCGACACCGTCCTCCTGAAAATCGATGACAGCGACTATCGTCTGGCCCTGCGGGAGGCCGAGGCGGCGGTGGCTGCGGCGGAACTCTCCGTAGAGCAGGCCCTCGCTGACGCCGACGTGGCGCGAAAGCAACTGCGGGATATTCCCAACGCCTCCAGCCTGTCCCTTAAAAAGCCGCAAATTGCCGAGGCGAAAGCCCGCCGGGAGGCTGCCCTTGCCGCTCTGGATCTCGCCCGACTGAATCTTGAACGCACGAACATCCGCCTGCCCTTCGAGGGCCGCGTAGCAAGCACCAGTGTCCACATTGGCGAGGTAATCAACACCGGATCCATGCTCGGCGAAGTGTTTTCCACGGATCGCGTCGAAGTTCGCCTGCCTCTTAACAACCGTCAGCTCTCTGCCCTGGGCCTGCCCATCGGTTTTGCCGCCGACGGGAATACCGCACCGGAGGTCGCCTTCACCGCGGACGTCGCTGGCATCACTCAACACTGGACCGGCCACCTGGTGCGCATCGACGCTGCCGTCGATGCGAGCACGCGCCTGATCTACGCGACGGCGGAAGTGGAGGATCCCTATGGCCTCGGGCGGTCCGAGGAGGGCATGCCCCTCGCCGTGGGACTGTTTGTGGAGGCCGAGGTCGTGGGCAGAAGCCTCGAAAACACCGTGCGCATACCCAGCAAGGGCCTCCGTCCCGGTAACCAGCTATTCGTTGTGGATTCCAGCGGACTCCTTGATATCCGCACGGCGGAAGTTGCCCACACCAGCGCGGAGCACGCAATTATCAGTAAAGGGCTCCGCCCCGGCGAGCGCCTCGTCGTCTCTGCACTGCGCAACCCCATTTCGGGTATGGCCCTATCGACCATCGATGAGCGTCGCTTTGCGGCTCGGGAAAACTGATTATGAAGCGCCTGATCTCCTGGTGGGTACATAACCCCGTCGCGTCGAACCTCCTTATGGTGGGCATCTTGCTGGCAGGCCTCGTGGGTTTTCTGTCCATGGAGCGGGAAGCCTTTCCCCAGGTAAAACCCTACCAGGCCAACATCGAGGTCATCTGGCCCGGTGCAGCTCCCCAGGAAGTGGAAGAGCAAATCATCTCGCGCATCGAGGATCGGCTTAAGGACCTCGATCAAATCAATCACATCTACTCTACCGCCGTGGAAAGCATGGCTGAGATTACCGTCTCTACCTTCCCCGGCGTCGACATTAACGGCTTTCTCAACGACGTGAAGAATGCCGTGGACTCCGTCACTTCTCTGCCCCGGGATATCGAAAACCCGCGCGTGAGGCGCAGCCAGTTCAAGCAGGAGATGCTCCGGGTTGCGGTCCATGGTGACGTCAGTGAACGGGAGCTGACCCGCCTTTCTGAGGATCTGCGTCGCGAGGTCGCCACCCTCCCCTGGGTTTCGACCATCGAGCTCTTCGGCACCCGTCGGGAAGAGGTCACCATAGAATTGTCCGAAGCCAGTCTGCGGCAATATGCCCTGTCCTTTGCTGAGGTTGCCGATGCAATCCGCGCCAGCTCCATCAACCTCTCCTCGGGACAGGTGCGCACCGCCACGGGTGACGTGCAGATTCGCGCTCGCAATCTTGCGGACACGGAGCAGGACTTTTCGCGAATCATCATTCGCCAGAGTGCCGACGGCGGCACGATCAGGGTCGGTGATGTCGCACGGGTCATTGATGGCTTCGAGGACAATGAAATCCTCGCCACGATGAACGGGCAGCCAGCGGTGCTCCTGCAGGTCCAGAGCAGCGACAATATGCAGGTCGTAAAAGCCAGTGAAGCGGTGCATGCCTGGATGGAAGAGCGTCGCAGCAGCCTTCCCGAGGGGATTGAGCTGTCCATGTGGTTTGATACGGCAGACATTTACAGCGAGCGCATGGAGCTCATCGGCAAGTCCTCCTATCTCGGCCTGGCACTGGTTTTTCTGGTCCTGATCCTGACCTTGCGACCCCGGGTTGCGCTCTGGGTGACCGCGGGCATCGGTGTCGCGTTTCTTGGTACTTTTTCCATACTCCCCGTCAACGATGTTTCTCTGAACGTGATGTCTACCTTTGCCTTCTTGCTGGTCCTTGGCATCGTGGTGGATGACGCCATTGTCGTGGGCGAGAGCATTCATCACCATGCCCATGAGATGGGTGGCGGCAGTGAAGCCGCCGTCCAGGGTGCCTTCGCGGTGTCCAGACCCGTCATCTTTGCCGTCCTCACCACCATGATCGCCTTCGCACCCTGGCTGTTCGTATCCGGCGAGGCCGCCCAGGTCACCCGCCAGCTATCCATCGTCATTACCGCAGCACTGACCATCTCTCTTATCGAGGCTTTTTTCATCCTCCCCTCCCACCTTCGGGACCTGTCACACCGCAAAGATCTCAAGGGTCTGGCGCTGCGCCAGCAAAAGATTGAGCACAGCATCTCGAACTTTGCGAAGGGGGTATATCAGCCCCTGCTCCGTTGGGCGGTGGAGCGCCGCTACCTCACGGCCAGTGCCTTTGTAGGCGCCTTCATGATCGCCATCGGACTGTTCAGCACCGGCTGGGTGAAGTTTTACTTCATGCCCCAGGTGGAGAGCTCGCAAATCGTTGTCGACGTGAAACTGCCCCCGGGCACCTCCTATGACCGCGCCCTCAGTGTTCTTGATCAATTACAGGCCGCGGAGCGCGCCCTGGTGGAAGAGGTGGACGAAGCGGCGCGCACCACCGGCGAGGGCACGGGGCAGCTTATTGAGGGCTGGTATACCCGCTCGCGGCGTGACAGCGTGATCGCCATCGTCAAACTCGCGCCACCGGAAGTTCGGGATCTCTCTGCCCGGGATGCCGCCGAGCGCTTGCGCGCCCTGGTCGGCGACATCCCCGATGCCGACGAAATACAGGTGAATTACACCCTTAACGACAACGGGGCGGACATCACCTATCTCCTGCGACATCGCGACGGAGACGCTCTCACCGCGGCATCCAAGGAACTCCAGACAAAGATCGGCAGCTACAACGGGGTACTGGATGTCCGGGATAGCCAACAGGGAGAGACCGACGAGATTGTCCTGAGCCTCAAGCCCGGTGCAGAGACCCTGGGCATTCGCCTCGCCGATGTGTCCCGACAGGTACGCCAGGCCTATTTTGGTGAAGAGGTTCAGCGTCTTCCCCGGGCGAATGGCGATGTCAAAGTGATGGTTCGCTATCCCACGGAAGCGCGACGCACGCTGTCCAGTCTGAATGACTTCAGAGTTCGCACCGCCGACGGTCGCGAAGTAGCGCTTTTCGCCATCGCCGATGTCGAGCTACAGGGCGGCGTTCAGCGGATCCAGCGGCGTGACGGGAACCGCGTGGTGTATGTACGGGCGGATCTGGAGCAGGATCTCATCAGCGATATCAAACGGGATATCGACGATAACTATCTTGATGAGCTTCAGGCGCAATATCCGGGACTGGTCATTCTCAAGGGCGGCGCCCAGGAAGAAGAGGACCAGTTCATTAATGAAATTGTCTCGCTCTATTCCATCGCGCTATTTGCCATGTACGCGCTCATTGCCATCGCCTTCCGCTCCTACTGGCTGCCCCTGCTTATCATGACCGCCATACCCTTTGGCTTTATGGGCGCGATCTTCGGTCACCTGATCTTTGCGACACCCCTGGCCCTGTTTTCCTACTTTGGCATCGGTGCCGCGGCGGGCGTCGTCGTCAATGACAACCTGGTACTGGTGGACTACATCGGTCGCTTGCGGGAAAGAGGCCTGGATACCTTCGAGGCCGTTATCGAAGCCGGGATCAACCGCTTCCGTCCGATCCTGTTGACCACGGTGACCACCTTCGTCGGTCTGATACCCATCATGGCGGAGCGCAGCACCAACGCGCAGTTTCTCAAACCTGCGGTGCTGTCCCTGTCCTTCGGCGTCCTGTTTGCGCTGTTCGTCACCCTGCTCCTGGTGCCGTCGCTATATCTCATCGGCGAAGACGTGGCAAAGACACTGCGTATCGCCCGTCAGCGTTTCTGGCCCGGCGGCCATACCCCGGCGGTCAGCGACAGTTCTTCCTGACTCGGGCAAAAAAAACCGCGCTCCAGGGCGCGGTTTTTAGCTGAGCCACTAGAACACCTTACTCGAACTTGAGATAGGCCTCCGTAAGCTTGTCGATGGACCAGGAGTCCGGACGCTGACTCGGCGGATACTTCTCAAAGGTCATGAGAAACTGCTGCATCACAGCGCCGCCCCTATACATCTGTGCAGCTTTATCAACGTACCAGTCCCAATAGGTATTGGAATTGTGATCTGCGCGCTCAAAGGGGTCCCGACGCAGATGAAACAGTTTCGGTAGTCGCAGGGTCACAAAGGGCTCCGCCCACAGCGCCAGCGTTTTCGCCCTATTCTCAGCGTAAACGGACTTCCAGTCGCCAAAGCGCACGGCAACGGGAGCGCCGATATCGTTGATATACACAAAGCTCTTGCGGGGACCGCTCTCGGCTTCACCCGTGAGATAAGGCAGGAAGTTGTAGCCATCGAGATGGAGAGTCGCGTCTTTGTTGCCTACGCGCTTACCCTCCAGAAGCTCTTCCTTGAGCCCGGGCTCACCGGCGGCGGCTGCCAGGGTGGGCATCCAGTCCAGATGGGACATGATCTCTGTGGCTACCTGGCCCGGAGGAATTTTTGCCGGCCAACGAACCATCGCCGGAACCCGGTAGGCGCCCTCCCAGTTAGAGTTCTTTTCACTGCGAAAAGGCGTGATTCCCGCATCGGGCCAGGTGTTGTAGTGAACACCGTTATCCGTGGAGTAAAAAACAATGGTGTTTTCAGCGATACCCAGGGCGTCGAGCTGGTCCAGGAGGGACCCCACCAACTCGTCGTGGGCCACCATGACATCATTGTAAAAGCCCTGCCCGGACTTGCCTTTATGCTTATCCGCGCGGTGGGTCCTGAAATGCATACCCGTGGTATTGACCCAGACAAAGAAGGGTTTTTCCTCCGCGACACTTTTATCGATAAATGACCTGGCAGCGTCGACAAACTCCTCGTCAGCCGTCTCCATACGCTTACGCGTGAGGGGCCCGGTGTCTTCGATGCGACCGTCGGCGTAGGAGCGAATCACTCCCCGGGGACTGAAGCGCTGCTGGAACCAGGCCTCCTGAGGATAGTCCTCATCCTCGGGCTCCTCTTCCGCATTCAGGTGATACAGGTTGCCATAAAACTCGTCGAAGCCATGGTTCGTGGGCAGAAACTTGTCCTTGTCTCCCAGATGGTTTTTACCGAACTGCCCCGTGGCATAACCCCTGGTTTTTAGCACCTCGGCGATGGTGATATCCCGATCCTGAAGCCCGAGCTCGGCACCGGGCTGACCGACCTTGGACAGGCCCGTACGAAGGGGCGACTGCCCGGTGATAAAACTGGAGCGTCCCGCGGTGCAGCTCTGATCGCCGTAGTAATCGGTAAAGCGCACACCCTCATCGGCGATGCGGTCGATGTTCGGCGTGCGGTAACCCATGATGCCGTCACCGTAGGCGCTGATATTGGTGATGCCGATATCGTCACCCCAGATCACCAGGATGTTTGGTTCATCCGCTGCCTGACTGCTGATGGCAAGGCCAGCGAAAGCCGCAGCACCCAGAAGGGTGCGGAATCGCGCGGTGAGCCCCGCCCCCCGTCTCGTCGTTGTTTTCATAACACCTTCCTTTTTTTATATTTAGATGGCCCTGGCGGCTGACGTCGTGGCCGCCCCCATCGGGCCCAGGGACAATCCCCTTACTGCTGCTGTGCCTGAAACTGCGCAAGCTGCTCCGGGCTGGCTTCCTTCTGATGCTGGCTCTTCCAATCGCCGTAGGGCATCCCGTAAACCCGCTCCCGCGCCGCCTCGTAGTCGACGCTGACACCGCGTTCTTCTGCGGCGGCAACGTACCACTTGGATAAGCAGTTCCGACAGAAACCAGCGAGGTTCATAAGATCGATGTTCTGCACCTCTTTATGGTCATCCAGATGCTTGAGGAGTCGACGGAACACCGCGGCCTCGACGTCGTTTCCCAAGCTTTCATCGTCGTGTAATGCCTGATTTTGTGTATCACTCAATGCTGTTCTCCTGCGGTTAGCTGTTGATCAAAGGCGAGCTTCACCCTATCCCCTCCGAGTTCCCTGCGCAATTCCTCCAGGAGTTCTTCACTGGGAGATACCCTCCACTGCTGCCCCAACATCAGTGACGCGCTCTGGCGGCCCTGATGATAGCGAAGCCTCACGGGGCATTCTCCCGGAGCGGTGGCCAAGAGCTCGCGCAGAAACTCCCGGAATTTATCCGTCACTTCGGCAGCGTCCACATGCAGGGTCAGCCCTGAAGCCAGACGGGCACGCTCGTCGGCCAGGCTGTGGAGTGCTGACACGCGCATCACCGTAGCTCCACTGCGATCATCCTGGGACAGACGTCCCTCGGCGATGACAATCTGATCTTTTACCAGCAGCTCCCGGTACTGCTGATACACCTCGGAGTAGGCGGTAGCCTCGAGACGCGCGCTGCGATCATCGAGTACGAACACCGCCATGGCACCCCGGGCACTCTTCATGGCCCGCATGCTGAGAATCAAACCCGCAACGCGGCAGTTTCCACGACTATCCGTGCGCAGATCCGCAAGGCGTTGGGGCGCAAAGCGACGCAGCTCATCCTCACAAGCGTCGATGGGATGACCCGTCACATAGAGGCCGAGGGTGTCACGCTCTCCCTGAAGACGCTCGCGATCAGTCCAGGGACGAACGTGACGCAGGGACCCGTAGGGGTCACCCTGTTCCTGGCTTGCCTCCACGGTTTCGCCGAAGAGATCCACCATGCCCGCATCACGGTTTGCCGCATTTTGCTCGGCAGCGCGCAGGGCATCGTCTATGCCCGCGAGGAGAACCCATCGCTCCGTACCCAGAGAATCAAAGGCGCCACTGCGCACCAAGGCCTCCAGAGCCTTGCGATTGAGCTTTCGCGGGTCCGTCCGGGCACAGAAATCAAAGAGATCGCGGAAGGGGCCATCGGCCTCGCGACTCTCGAGGAGCCCCGACACGGGCCCCTCCCCCAGGCCCTTGATGGCCCCCAGTCCGTAAACGATCTCTCCCGCCTCGCTGACGGTAAACATGTAGCGGCCCTCGTTGACGTCGGGAAGACGCACCGTGAGACCCATGCGTCGGCACTCCTCGATAAACACCACGATCTTGTCGGTGTTATCCAGTTCCGAACTCATCACCGCCGCCATAAACGCCGCGGGATAATGGGCCTTCAACCATGCCGTCTGATAGGACACCAGCGCATACGCGGCAGAGTGAGATTTGTTAAATCCATAACCGGCGAACTTTTCCACGAGATCAAAGAGCTTGGTCGCCAGGTCGGCATCAACGCCCTTGGATGCAGCACCCGCAGCAAACACTGAACGCTGCTTGGCCATTTCCTCGGGTTTCTTTTTTCCCATGGCGCGACGTAAAAGATCCGCCCCGCCCAGGGTATAGCCCGCCAGAATCTGGGCAATCTGCATCACCTGCTCCTGATACAGGATGATGCCGTAGGTAGGCTCAAGCACGGGTTTCAATAGCTCGTGCTGATAATCCGCATCAGGATAGGAAACTTTCTCACGGCCGTGCTTGCGATCGATAAAGTTATCCACCATGCCGGACTGCAGCGGGCCCGGACGATAGAGGGCGACGAGGGCAATAATGTCCTCAAAGCAGTCGGGTCTTAAGCGGGCTATCAGTTCCTTCATGCCGCGGGATTCCAGCTGGAACACCGCGGTGGTTTCCGCCGATCGCAGGAGGTCGAAGGACGCCGGGTCATCGAGGGGAATCTGATTGATATCCAGGGGCGGCTCGTCGTTGCGGGCGCGGATTTCGTTGATCATCCCCTGGGCCCAGTCGATGATCGTAAGCGTGCGCAGACCCAGAAAGTCGAACTTTACGAGACCCGCGTCTTCCACATCATTTTTATCGAACTGGGTGACCAGACCCGCGCCTTCGCCGTCGCAATACAGGGCCGAAAAATCCGTGAGCTCCGATGGTGCGATAACCACGCCGCCCGCGTGCTTACCGACGTTTCGCGTTACACCCTCGAGCTGTACTGCCATGTCCCAGATTTCCTGGGCTTCGCTGTCATCACGAAGAAACTGCTGGAGGCTTTCTTCCTGCTCCAAGGCTTTTTCCAGGGTCATCCCCACCTCAAAGGGAATCATTTTGGACAAGCGATCGCCGAGTCCGTAGGACTTGCCCTGGACCCGCGCCACATCGCGCACCACCGCTTTCGCCGCCAGGGTGCCGAAGGTAATGATCTGGGAGACGGCCTCGCGGCCATAGGTTTCGGCGACGTAGTCGATGACCTCGTCGCGTCGCTCCATGCAAAAATCAACATCGAAGTCCGGCATGGACACCCGCTCGGGATTGAGAAATCGCTCGAAGAGCAATTCATACTCCATGGGATCGAGGTCCGTAATGGACAGGCAGTAGGCAACCAGAGAGCCTGCACCGGAACCCCGGCCCGGACCTACGGGAATGCCCCGTTCCTTGGCCCAGCGGATAAAATCCATAACGATCAGGAAGTAACCGGGAAATCCCATATCGATAATCGTGTCCAGCTCGAAGTCCAGGCGGGCACGGTAGTCTCTCTCGAGATCCTCGGCGTTTTCACGCTGATGAATCTGCAGCGTTTTCAGGCGCTCATCCAGCCCCCGGTGGGACAGCTCCCGAAAATAGGCATCCATGGTCATGCCCTCGGGCACGGGATAGTCCGGTAAGCACACGCGGCCCAGCTCGATTTCCATGGAGCAGCGACGGGCAATGGCGACGGTGTTTTCCAGGGCCTCGGGAATGTCTTCGAAGAGTTCCTGCATTTCTTCAACGCTGCGCAAATACTGCTCTTCGCTGTATCGCCGCTGTCGGCGAGGGTCATCGAGGACGCGACTCTCGGCAATGCAGACCCGGGCCTCATGGGCCTCAAATTCACTGGCATCGATAAAGCGCACGTCATTGGTAGCCACCACGGGACATGCGTACTGCTCTGCGAGGGCAACCGCAGCGTGGACGTGCTCCTCGTCACCGACACGCCCCGTGCGATGCAATTCGAGATAGAAGCGGCCCGGAAAAATCTCCAGGCATCGTTCCAGCCGCTGCCTGGCGACGGCTGGCTTGTCGTTCACCAGCGCCTGCCCCACTTCCCCGGCGGCGCCACAGGACAAAGCCAACAGTCCCTCAGCGCTCTCGGCCACCCAGTCCCAGAGTACCCGGGGGCCCTCATGGGTCTGCCCCTCCCGATAGGCCCTGGACAGCAGACGCGTGAGATTGAGGTAGCCCGTCGCATTCATCACCAACAAACACAGGGGATGGGCCTCATCGTCTTTCAGGGATTCCGTCACCCAGACATCAGCCCCAAAAATAGGCTTGATACCCGCATTGACGGCCGCTTTGTGAAACTTGATAAGCCCGTAAAAGTTGCAGACGTCGGTAACGGCAATCGCCGGCATGCCCAGTTCCGCCGTGCGTGCCGCGAGGGCCTTGATTCTGACAAGACCATCGCTGAGGGAATACTCGCTATGTACCCGTAAATGAACAAAATCCGACAAGGATCAGTCTCCTTCGATAACGGCGCGCACCGGTGCAAAGCTGCGACGGTGCAGGGGGCTTACCCCATAAGTTTTCAGTGCGGCCATGTGGGCGGCGGTGGGATAGCCCTTATGCCTGTCAAAGCCGTAATGGGGCCACAGCGCATGCTGCTCGCACATGTATTGATCCCGGGCCACCTTGGCAACAATCGATGCCGCGGCTATTGCAGGCACGCGGGCATCGCCCTTGACCACCGCAATACTGGCATAGTCCCAGGAGGGCAGCTGTCTACCGTCGACGAGCACCAGATCCGGCTCGAGGCCGAGGGCGTCCACGGCCCGCCACATCGCCAGCAGGCTGGCCTGCAGTATGTTCAGGGTATCAATTTCTACCGGTGAAGCTCGCCCCAGGGCAATCCCCCGGGCGCGAGTAAGCAGCTCTTCCCTGAGCACCTCGCGACGCTTTGCCGTGAGTTTTTTGGAATCGGTCAAACCCACTATGGGATTCGCAGGATCAAGCACCGCGGCGGCGGCAACCACATCTCCGGCCAGGGGACCACGACCCACCTCATCGACCCCGACGATACAGGCATCGTCCGGTAACTCTGCGATCGCCGCTTCCCAGTCGCTCAACGCCATCAGCGAGGCGTCCCCGGTGCCTTGTCTACCGTGTCGCGCGCCTCCCTCAGCAAGGCCTCCATGGCGGGCCCCAGGGCGGCATCAAAATCACGCTCCATGGCCACAACGCAGGGCCGCAGGGCCTTTACCTGGGCATCCCCGTGGGCGAGGAGTATCTCCGCTTCCAGCGCAAGGGCCGAAGGCGTGAGATTATCCTGCAAGAGTTCGGGCACCACGGAGCCCTTCGCCAGAATGTTAGGCAGGGCCACGAAAGGCGTCACTGCCAAACGGGACATAAGCGCCCAGGAAGTTTTGGCGACGCGATAGGCCACCACCATGGGACGCTGAAGGAGCATCGCCTCCAAGGTCGCGGTTCCCGATGCGAGCACCACCACGTCGGCAGCAATCATCGCATCCCGGGACTGTCCCTCGAGAAGACGCACCTCGCCTTCGGCGTTGGCATTCCTCAACAGCTCCCGGCATTGCAGCAAACGCTCTCCGTTTGCTGCGGGCATGAGCAGCTGCCGACGAGCATCCCGGGAACGCAGCATGCGGCCCGCGTCGATGAGGCACTGGCCCAGCTGTGCAACCTCGCTCCCACGACTCCCCGGCAGCAGCGCTACCACCGGCGCCTGGGGATCAATACCCAACTCCCGACGCACCGCCTCCCGCGACGGTACATTCTGGAGCTCCGCAACCAGCGGATGTCCCACGAAGGTGGTGGAGAGGGCGACCTCGCTGTAGAGCGGAGGCTCAAAGGGAAAAAGACACAGGAGACTGTCGACGGACTTTGCAACGGTATGCACCCGACCCTGGCGCCAGGCCCACACCGTGGGACTCACCAACTGGGCCGTGCGCAGACCGCCTTTGCGGAGTCGTCGCGCCAGGGCAAGGTTAAAGTCCGGGGCATCAATCCCTAAAAAGAAGGCCGGCGGCGACGCGCTCCACCGCGTGTAGAGTTCACGACGGATGCGCAAAAGCTCCGGCAAACGGCCGAGGGGCTCGATGAGTCCCATCACCGCCAAACGCTCCATGGGATACAGGCTCTGGAAACCCTCCGCCTCCATGGTCTGGCCTCCCACACCTTCGAGATGCAGGCTGCGACCGGGGAACTGTCTTCGGAGCGCTCGAATAACCCGGCTCCCCAGCACATCACCGGAGCTCTCCCCGGCGATCATGGCGATACGCAGGCTGTTTCCCGGGTCCTGGAGGGGGTCTGAACGGGGACCGTTCAGGGCTTCAGCGAACGATGCCGCGCTCGGACGCGCGAATCGAGTCGATGAGGACCTTCACCTCGGGGGTATCGCTCAGCATGGTTTCGAGACGCTGAATAGCAATATCCAAGGTCAGGTTCTGACGATAGAGAATCTTGAATGCCCGGCGCAGCTGACTCACGGCAGAGTCCGAAAAGCCCCGCCGGCGCAAACCCTCGGTATTGATGGTCTTTGCCTCCGCAGGAGAGCCGGAGACGGTCACGTAGGCGGGCACATCCTTGCCGATGGCCGTCTGCATGCCACTGAAGCTGTGCTGCCCGATGCGGCAAAACTGATGGACCAGGGTATAACCGCTGAGGATCGCCCAGTCATCAACGTAGACGTGCCCCGCCAGGGCCACATTATTAACCAGGATCGTATGATTCCCGATGACGCTGTCGTGGCCAATGTGTGCATAGGCCATGATCAGATTGTCGTTGCCGATTATGGTTTCGCCGCGATCCTGCACGGTCCCACGATGAATGGTTACCCCCTCGCGGATCGTATTGCGATCACCGATGGTGAGGCGCGTAGGCTCATCCCGGTATTTGAGATCCGGCGTCGCTTCGCCCACGGAGGCGAACTGGTAGATATGATTGCCCGCACCGATGCTCGTAGGGCCTTTGATGACGACATGGGATTCGATCACGGAATCACGCTCGATCTCCACCCCGTCACCGATATAGGACCAGGGGCCAATACAGACACCTTCGGCGATCTTCGCCCCAGGCTCAACAATGGCCTGCGGATGAATCATGCGGGACGGTCAGCACAAAGTATGGTGGCGGAGGCGCAGCGCTGACCATCCACCTCGGACTGCACGGCGAACTTCCAGATACCGCGTTTTTCTCCGAGAATCTGCGCCTTGAGATGCACGCAGTCTCCGGGGACGCAGGGGCGCTTGAAGCGCAGATTGTCCGCGCCGACGAACATGTAGATAGAGCCGTCTGCCGGCGTTTTTTCCATGGTTTTGAAACCCAGAATCCCAGCTGCCTGGGCCATGGCCTCCACGAGGAGCACGCCGGGAAATACCGGATTGCCGGGAAAATGCCCGTCAAAAAAGGGCTCGTTGATACTCAGGTTCTTGTAGGCGTGAATCGATTCTCCCGGGACGAGGTCCACGACACGATCCACCAGCAGAAAGGGATAACGGTGAGGAAGGTGTTCACGGATCTCCGATATGTCCATCAGACAGCTGTTATTCAAGTCCGCTATTCCTTGTTCAAATTAAGCGTTATACGTCGTCGCCGGCTGCCTCATCCAGCGCTTTCAGCCGGGCTTCCATCTTCACCAGGCGACGCTGGAGACCGTCGAGCTGAGTGAAGCGCACCGCGTTTTTTCGCCACTGTCGCGTGGGTTCCAGAGCGGTTCCCGATGTGTAGCTACCCGGCTCGTCAATTTTTCCGGACACCCTCGACTGCCCCGCGAAGTGCGCATTGTCGCAAATCTTCAGGTGACCGGATACTCCGACCTGTCCGGCAAATGTACAATCTTCACCCACCTCTGTGCTTCCTGCCATGCCGACACAGCCAGCAATCGCCGTCCGGCGACCGATGACGCAGTTATGGGCGATGTGCACCTGATCGTCGATGATCACGTCATCTGCAATCACGGTATCGTCGAGGGCGCCGCGGTCGATGGTCACACCCGCACCAATGTCGACACGGTTACCAATGCGTACGCTGCCAAGCTGAGAGATTTTTTCCCAGCCTTCGTCACGTCGCGCAAAACCGAAGCCGTCGGCGCCAATGATGGTATTGGCGTGAACGACACAATCATCACCCAACTCCACGTCGTGATAGAGCACGGCACCCGGCCATAGACGGCAGTTATTGCCAAGGCGCGCGCCGTGACCCACATAAACACCGTGCCCCAGAACAACGCTCTCTCCCAGCACCGCGCCCGCCTCTACGCAGGCACCGGCAGCGACACTTGCCGACGCCGGCACGGTAGCGCTGGCGTCAACAAAGGCACCGGCGTGGACCCCGGCCTCGGGTCGTGGCAGGGTTTCAAAGAGCCGCGACACCCGGGCATAGGCCAGATAGGGGTCGGGCACACAAAGACTGGGCACGGGACAATCATCCTGCCACTCGGCCTTGAGGATGACGCATCCGGCACGACAGCTCTTGAGTGCTTCCAAGTAACGAGCCTCAGACACAAAAGCCAGATCCCGCGGGCCGGCGCGTCCCAGAGGCGCAATGCTATCCAGCTCGATACTTACATCGACAGCACCGGGTTCACACGCCAGCTGTGCCACCAAGTCGCCGAGGATCACCATCGCCGTGGCTTAGTTGGCGGCGGATAGCTGGTTGAGCTTGTCGGTGACTTTCGCGGTAATGCTGTAACCCGGGTCCGCATGGATAACCGAGGTGCGCTGAAGCAACAGACCAATGCCTTCGGTGGTGATGAGTTCACTCAGCACTTCCTGCACCATGGGCGACATTTCCTGAAGGAGCGCCTGCCCCGTGGCCTGCTCTGCCTGCTGAAGTTTGCCGCCGACGTGCTCCAGATCCGCCTGCTTGCTTGCCAGACGCTTACGCGCCGCAATCTGCTGCTCCTGGCTCATCACCGCCGCATCTTTCTGAAATTCCCGCACGAGCTTGTCCAGCTCTTCCCGGAGACGATCAAACTCATCTTTATCCGCTTTGTAGCCCTCTTCGCTGCGCACACTGTCAAGGCGCTGCTGTGCCGCATCGGACTGCAGGATAGCCGCCTGAAGGTCGACGACGGCGACTTTACCCTGGGCAAAAGCGCCGAGAGGCGCCATCGCAAGACCGAGGGCAACCATGGCTAAAAACTTCTTCATCACAACAAATACTCCTTGGAGAAAAAAACTGAAAAACAATAAAAATTTAGAAGCTTTGTCCCAGGGTGAACTGGAACACTTCTTCACGATCAATCTCTGACGCGTTCAAGGGCTTGGCGATCGCGAAGGTAAGAGGGCCGAATCCGCTCAGCCATGTCACACCCACCCCTGCAGAGTAACGCAATTCCGAGGCATCGAAATCAAAGCAGTTGGGCTGATTAATGCCGCAGCGGTTGTTGAACACATTACCCACATCGACAAAGAAGGCCGAACGAACCCGACTGCGATCCTTGAGGAACGGCAGAGGGAACAGCAGCTCGGCGCTGCCTTCAACCAGCACGTTGCCGCCAAAGGGCGCTGCCCGACGCTGCTGCTGAAAGGTTTCAAAATCGAGTTTGCCCGTGTCGGGGTTCAGCTGATAACCGAATTGGCGGCCATCGGGGCCACCGATTTCCGTAGGCTGACCATTCTCATCGATGCCCGTAGTGGGCTGATCGACGGTGTAAATACTCGGTGGCGTGCTGCGGGGCCCCAGGGTATTCACTTCAAAACCCCGTACCGAGCCGAATCCGCCGGCAAAGAAATGCTCGTAGAACGGCAGCTCCGTGGTTTTGCCATAGCCATCGCCGTAACCCAGCTCCGATCGGAAGTGGAGAATCCAGTCATTCTTGATGGGATAGAAAACCTCACCGCGGTAGGTGAGCTTGTAAAACTCCAAATCGGATCCCGGCATGGACACTTCCAGAGCGACGGACTGCGCCGCGCCCCGGGTAGCCATCTGACCACGGTTTAAGGTGGACTGACTCCAGCTGCTGGTGATCGTCCAATTGAGATAGGAATCGCCGTTCTCATCGAGGAAGCCAAGCTCCGGCGGTATGGTCAGCGCGTCCAGGGGAAGCTCAGAGATGGGCTGGATAACCTCCGGCGCGCCGAAACTGCCGTCATCAAGACGGGTGCTTTCATAGAAGTTCTCGACGCCTTCCAACAAACGGGGACTGGCCTTGATTTCCTGCACGGCGAAGCGACCCGCGGTGATGTCCGTCTTGGCCAGACCAAAGCTGAAACCCAGACGGGCGGTCTCCTTGATGGGATAACCGAAGTTGATCGCGCCGCCCCAGGTATCCGTGGTGTAGCTCGCCACGTTCACTTCCGCCAGATCCGTGGAACGGAAGAACACGTTGAAACCCCGGCTTACGCCATCCTCGGTAAAATAGGGATTGGTATAGCTGAAATTGTAGAGGTCCTGAAACTGGGACGAGGAGAGATTGATCCCCACACGCTTGCCCGTGCCCATGAAGTTATTCTGCTGCAGATTCAGACTCAGGATCAGACCCGCCTGCTGGGCAAAACCCAGGCTCGCGCCGATGCTTCCCGAGGTCTGCTCCTCCACGGTGAACTCAACGTCGATGAGGTCGTCGTGTCCCGGGACTTCCGGTGTCTCCACCTCGGCTTTGCTAAAGAATCCCAGACGCTGAAGACGGATGCGTGACTGCTCGATAGCTGCCGCAGATGCCGGTGCGCTCTCCATCTGACGCATCTCCCGACGGAGGACGTTGTCCGCGGTCCGTGTGTTGCCCTTGAAACTGATGCGCCGCACATAGGTACGCTTGCCGGGATCCACGAAAAACTTGATGGCGACGGTATTGTCTTCTTCGTTCATCTCGGGAATGCCGGTGACCTTGGCGAAGTTGTAACCCTCGTTCCCCAGACGCCGGGTGAGATAGTCCTCGGACGATGTCACGAGTTGCTGGGAAAAGGTCTGACCATCCCGTACCAGGACAAAGCGGCGGAGGTCGGCCTCGGGGAGCACCAGATCACCGGAAAGATCCACGTCGCTGACGGTGAATTTCTCGCCCTCAATCACGTTCGCGGTGATGTAGACCTCCTCCTTATTCGGGGAGACGGACACCTGGGTTGAGTCAATGGCGAATTGCAGATACCCCCGGTCCATGTAGTAGGAGGTCAGCTTTTCCAGATCCCCCGTCAGCTTCTCCCGGGAGTACTTGTCATCATTGGTGAAAAAGGACAGAAGGCCCGTAGTTTTGAGCTCGAAAAGATCCTTGAGCTCATCATCGCTAAACACCTTGTTGCCCACAACGTTGACGTGTTTGATGGCGGCAACGGTACCCTCATCGACATCGATGTTGATCGCAACGCGGTTTCGAGGTTCGGGAATCACCTCGGCATCAATGGCCGCATCGTAGCGCCCCTGGATCACATACTGTCTCTGCAGTTCCAGCTGCATCCCTTCGAGCGTTGAGCGCTGAAACACCTGCCCTACGGACAGACCCGCGCCCTTCAATCCTTCGAGAAGAGCTTCCGTTTCAATGGCCTTGTTTCCATCGATGGTGATCTCGCTGATGCTGGGACGCTCGGCAACAACGACCACCAGCACGGTGCCGTCGCGGCCGATACGGATATCATCAAAATTTCCCGTGGCGAAGAGCGAACGCGCTGCCCGGCGGATGCTCGCCGTGTCGGCGACATCACCGACACCGATGGGCATGGAGGCAAACACCGACCCCGCAGCGATACGCTGGAGCCCCTCAACCCGGATATCGGAGACCACAAAGGCCTGGGAAACGGCCGCCGGTGTTGCGGCGCCCGGCTCCTGCGCAGACGATGGCATGGGGGCCAGGGCCGCGCAAAAACAGGTGAAAAACACCGCAGCGCGTCGCATGGAAACCACCCGGAATGGGGACCACAGGGCGGCGAGCACCACGGCAAAACCCCCGCCGACTGATAGCGCTTTCACGGTATTGTTCATTCTGTTCGTCAAAGTTGTATCCGCCACGCGCCGCAGCGCTCGGCTAAGCTCCCTGAGCACCTCTAGGAGAGGCGCGAAAAATCGTTGTAAAGCGCAAACACCATGAGGCTGACCACCATCAGGAGGCCAATCTGGTACCCCACCATCTGCACGCGCTCCGGCACCGGCTTACCCACCACAAGCTCGATGCTGTAATACAGCAAATGGCCGCCATCCAGCACAGGTATGGGTAAAAGATTCAGGACGCCGAGACTCACACTGAGCAGCGCTAGAAAACCGATGTAGGACTCCAGGCCGGACTTGGCCGAAGTGGTCGCCACTTTAGCAATGGTAATGGGGCCACTCAAGTTTTTCGGCGAGATGAGCCCCTGCACCATTTTGACCATGGAATTCACGGTGAAACCAATCATGTCAGCGGTGCGCTCGGCACCGGCACCAAGGGCCTCCAGAGGCCCGCGATGAAACTCGCGACGCTGACTTTCGGGCATTTCGGGAAGCACCACACCGACACCGACGCGACCGATGACCTCTCCCGACTCCGTGGTGGTGGCCTCAGGCGTCAAAGTAAGCTCCAGAGGAGTCCCGTCGCGTTCAAGACTCACGCGCATCGCCTCACCGGGACGGGCGCGGACATAGTCGACCCAGTCCTCCCAGAGCTCCATGGCGACACCGTCCGTGGACAGAATCCGGTCCCCCGGCTGCAAACCGGCGCGTTCCGCGGGACTACCCGCAACCACCTCGTGTAGCAGGGGAACCACCGGGGGCATGTACAGCGTCAGTCCGAGACCCCCGAGGAGGTCGGGCTCTTCGTCACCGGCAAGCCAGCGATTGAGTTCCCCCTGAGAATCATAGATGACGTCGGATTCGGGATAGCGCACAGAAAAGCGAATGGCACCGGTGTCCCCAATGCGATCCAGCAGACGAAAGGAGACCGCCTGCCAGGTGGGCGTCTTGCGGCCGTCGATGGCGACGATTTCCTGCCCAGGCTCCAGCCCGGCCACTTCAGCGACGGATCCCGTCTCCACAGCACCAATCACCGGGGCGTAACCGCTCTCTCCGGCAATAAACAGCGCCCAGTAGGCGACGATTGCGAGAAGAAAGTTGGCCAGGGGACCAGCGACCACCACGGCGATCCGGGACAGCACCGGTTTGCGGTTAAAGGCCAGATGCTGCTCGGCAGGGTCGACCTCCCCTTCCCGTTCATCCAGCATCTTGACGTAGCCACCGAGGGGAATCGCTGCCACGGCATACTCCGTGTCCAGGGAGTCTCTCCAGCGCAGCAACGGCTTACCGAAGCCAATGGAAAAACGCAGCACCTTGATGCCACAGCGGCGGGCTACCCAGAAGTGCCCGAACTCATGCACGGCAACCAGCACCGCCAGCGTCGCCAGGGTGATACCAATGCTGTAAAGAATATCGATCAAAGCTATCAAGCTCCCTTGCTTCCGACGCTTGCCCTGTTTGACCTGCCGCCCGTGCTCACGGCAGCGCCTTTTTGCAATCCCTGATGGACGAACTGCTTAGCGAAGGCCCTCGCCTGACTGTCCACATCTTCGACCTCGGCAAGGCTCCCGGGTTCAATCAGGGGAATTCCCGCCAGCGCGGCCTCGATGACTACGGCAATATCGAGAAAACCGATCTGTCCCTCAAGAAATGCCCCTACGGCAATCTCGTTAGCGGCATTGCACACGGCCATAGCACTGCCACCGCTCGCGATGCACTCCCGCGCGATGCGCAGACAGGGAAAAGCCGCCATGTCCGGAGGCTCAAAATCCAGCCTCGCCGCTTCGATAAGATCCAGCGCTTTCACTCCGCCATCAATGCGTTCGGGCCAGGCCAGACAACAGGCGATGGGGGTGCGCATATCCGGCTCACCCAACTGCGCCAGCACCGAGCCATCGGCGTAGCGCACCAGGGAATGGATAATGCTCTGAGGGTGCACCACAACCTCCACCTGATCCTCAGCCACATCGAACAACCAGCACGCTTCTGCCAACTCCAGCCCCTTGTTCATAAGACTGGCTGAATCGACGGATATCTTGCGCCCCATGTCCCAGTTAGGGTGGGCGCAGGCCTGTTCCGGCGTTACCTGGCTCAGGAATTCGCGATCCTTCCCGCGAAAAGGCCCTCCCGAGGCGGTGAGAATCAATCCGGCAACGCCGTCACTCTGGGGCCTCGCCCGGGCATCGACGGGCAGACACTGGAAAATAGCATTGTGCTCGGAGTCCACGGGTAGCAGGATCGCGCCGCCCTCTTCCACCGCGCGCATGAGCAAGCCGCCCGCCGTCACCAGCGCTTCCTTGTTCGCCAGGAGCAGTCGCTTTCCCGCCCGGGCCGCCGCCAGGGCCGAGGCCATCCCCGCCGATCCCACGATCGCCGCCATCACCGTGTCGACCTCGTCATGGGCCGCGATCGCCTCGAGGGCACCGGGCCCTGCCAGCACCTCGGTCTTCATTCCCCCTTCCGCCGCGACGCGCCGGGCCAGCTCCGCGGCTGCTGTCTCGTCCGTGAGTACCGCATAGCGCGGCTGACATTGACGGCATTGCTCGAACACGGCATCCACGGAGCGCCGTGCCCCCAGGGCAAACACCTCAAAGCGATCCGGGTGCTTTTGCAGCACGTCCAGCGTGTTTACACCGATGGAGCCGTTGGAACCGAGCACGGCGACCCGTTGCACACCCGCAGCGCTCATCAGAATCCCACCATGACCAGCCCCAGGGCAAAGGTCGGCGCTGCGGCGCACAGGCTGTCCAGGCGATCCAACAGACCCCCGTGTCCCGGCAGCATGCTGCTGGAGTCCTTTACGCCCCCTACCCGCTTTACCATGCTGACGGTCAGATCACCGAGCACCGACGCGAAGGCCGTCGCCAACACCACCACCAACACGGCAACAAGGCTGAGATGATCGAAGCGCTCGGGCAGGAGGCTCCAGATGGCCACGGCGAGGACCGCCACCGCCAGGACTCCCCCCCAGAACCCCTCCCAGGTTTTGCCCGGGCTCACCTGGGGCGACAGCGCGTGGCGCCCGAAGGCCTTGCCCGTGAAGTAGGCGCCGATATCTGCAGTAGCCACAATAAGCACCAGGGCGACCATAACCGCGCCCCGGGCCTCGATATTCAATAGGTACAGCGCCGCAAACCAGGCGGGCACAAGAATCAGAACGCCTATGAGGGAGCGACCGAGGCGGCTATCCCAGAGACCCGCACTCGCAGGGAAAGACCTCACCCACAGCAGTGCAAAGCACCACCACAGGCAGGTGAGCCCGAGTACGGGCTGCACAAGCTCCCGGGTAAAACTCTGGCCGTCACCCGCATAGCGGTACAGGGCACCGGCACAGGCAATAACCAGCAACACGTAGAGAACTTTGGACCGCAGGGGGGTAAGTCCCGCCAGGAGGGACCATTCCCAGGCACCCAGGGCAATAATCACCAGGAAGATGGCCGCCAGCACCGGCGTTGGAAGCCAGTAGGCGCCCGCCAGGAAAGCCCCCGCCATGGGAATAGCGGTCAGGACCCGCTGCTTAAGCATCCAGGGACCCGCCGGAAACGATGCCGTCGGGCTCACCACGACCCCCGAAGCGTCGCTCGCGCTTGCCGTAATCCGCCAGGGCCCGGGCGAACTCCAGCTCACCAAAATCGGGCCAGAGCACCGGGGTAAAATAGAACTCGCTGTAGGCAAAGTCCCAGAGTAGAAAGTTACTGATACGCGCATCGCCGCCGGTGCGAATACATAAGTCCGGGCTGGGGAAGTCACCAAGGGAAAGCGCGCTTTGCAGTACCTCCGGGGTGATATCACCGGGATCCAGCTCACCCGCCTGACAACGCTGCGCCAGGGTCTGCGCCGCCTGGGTGATGTCCCACTGACCGCCGTAATCCACGGCAATGACAACGGTAGCTGCAGTGTTATTCGCCGTTACGGTCTCCGCGTGATTGATAAGCCGCTGGAGTCCCGGCCTGAAACGACTTCGCTTACCAATAAAACGCAGGCGAACGTTATCTTCATGGAGCTGCTTGACCTCGGTACGCAGGTAGCGGGAAAACAGGGCCAGCAGTGACCGGACTTCAGGGAGGGGCCTGGACCAGTTCTCGGAACTGAAAGCAAACAGCGTCAGAACCTCGATGCCGTGCTCACGGCAGGCCCGCATAATGCCGCGGACCGCTTCCACACCGGCGCGATGTCCCGCTACACCGGGCAGGGAACGTTGGCGAGCCCAGCGGTTATTGCCGTCCATAATGATGGCGACATGCCGGGGTGTCTGGGCCTCAGACAACCGCGTAGGGGGCTCACTTGTTCCACTGGTAGCGCCCATCGATAGTCAGATTTCGAGGAGATCCGCTTCTTTTGCCGTGAGCATCTCTTCCACGCGCGCAACAAAGCTGTCCGTGAGCTTCTGGATCTGGTCCTGCCCCCGGCGCTCATCGTCTTCGCTGATTTCCTTGTCCTTGACCATATCCTTGAGCATGCCCATAGCGTCCCTTCGGGCATTGCGGATAGACACGCGGGCCGCTTCCGCCTCGCTGCGGGCCTGCTTGATATACCCCTTGCGGGTCTCTTCCGTGAGCGCGGGCATGGGGATGCGAATCACCTCCCCTGCCGTCGCGGGGTTCAGACCCAGATCTGACTTCATGATGGCGCGCTCGATGTCTGGAATCATGGATCGGTCCCATGCCGTCAGGGACAGGGTGCGAGCATCTTCCACATTGACATTGGCGACTTGATTGAGCGGTGTATCCGCACCGTAGTAGGACACCTTGATGCCATCGAGAAGACTCGGGTGAGCTCTGCCCGTGCGTATTTTGTTAAAATTTGTGCCAAGCGCTTCCAGGCTGTTCTGCATCCGGGAATCGGCGTCTTTCTGAATATCTTCAAGCACTTTTGCGTCTCCAAAAAACCAACGGTCTATTCTATCAGCGTTCCGTCATCGCCTCCCCGGACGATGTTGAGTAAGGCGCCGGCTTTTTCCATCTCAAACACACGCAGGGGAATCCTGTGGTCGCGGCAGAGACAGATAGCCGTGAGATCCATGACCTCCAACTTCCGGTCGAGCACTTCGTCATAGCTCAGGCGGTCGTAGCGCACAGCGTCGGGATCCTTCATGGGATCCGCGGAATACACACCGTCCACCTTCGTTGCCTTAAGGACAACATCTGCTTCAACTTCGATACCCCGCAGACAGGCGGCGGAATCCGTGGTGAACATGGGATTGCCCGTGCCGGCGCAGAAAATCACCACGTCGCCATTGGACAGGGCGCGGATCGCCTTGCGACGATCGTAATGATCTACCACGCCGCTCATGGGGATAGAGGACATGACCTGGGTGGCGATATTGGAGCGCTCGAGAGCGTCCCGGAGGGCCAGGGCATTCATCACCGTCGCCAGCATCCCCATGTGATCGCCGGTAACACGGTCCAGTCCCGCCGACTGCAAGGCGGCGCCCCGAAACAGGTTTCCTCCTCCGACCACGAGGCCAACCTGCACGCCAATACCCACCAGCTGCCCGATCTCCAAGGCCATCTGGTCGAGTATCTTGGGGTCTATGCCAAAGCGCTCACTGCCGGTTAATGCCTCGCCGCTGAGCTTCAGCAATATCCGTTTATATTTTTTCTCGACACTTGCCTTGTTCATGGATGTTCCTCCCAGCGCGCAAGTCTACTAAAAATACGGAGCTGCGCGGCGCAGAATCCTGTTTATGGGTACAAAAAACGGGGCCTGAGCCCCGTTTCGATGTTCCTTGTTGGCATCAGCTGTTGAGCTGTGCTGCCACCTCGGCCGCAAAGTCCACCGTTTCCACCTCAATACCCTCGCCTACTTCAAAGCGAGAGAAAGATTTCACCGTTGCACCGGCACCGCTGACAAGCTTGCCCACGGTGGTGTCGGGGTCCTTAACAAAGGCCTGATCAACCAGGCTGTTCTCCGCAAGAAACTTCTTGATGCGGCCACCGATCATCTTTTCGACGATTTCCGGGGGTTTGCCGGACTCCAGCGCCTGAGCGGTGTAGATTTCCTTTTCCTTCTCAACCAGTTCGGCGGGCATGTCCGAGGGGTTCACCACCTGGGGGTTGACCGCCGCGACGTGCATGGCGACATCCCGAGCCAGATCCTGATCGCCGGACTGCAACTCAACCAACACGGCGATACGGTTATTGCCGTGAACATAGGCACCCACGACGCCGTCGTCTGCGTTGGTGAGAGCCACACGGCGCACACCAATGTTCTCGCCGATCTTTTGCACCAGCGCTTCCCGAGCCTGCTCAAGACCGTCCGCCATCAGGGCAGCAACGTCCGTCTCGCGGGTTTCAAAGGCGCGATCCACGACCTGCGCTACAAACGCAAGAAAACTGTCGTCGCGAGCAACGAAGTCCGTCTCGCTGTTGACCTCCACGAGAACGCCGTAGCTGCCATCATCTGCAACGCGTGCAGACACGATACCGTCGGCAGCGGTGCGACCCGCTTTTTTAGCGGCTTTCATACCACTGGACTTGCGCAACTCTTCAATGGCCGCGTCAATGTCGCCATTCGCTGCGCTCAGCGCTTTTTTGCACTCCAAAAGTCCGAGACCTGTGCGCTCCCGAAGCTCTTTTACCTGTGAAGCTGACATGCAATAACCTCCCGTCGGGGCGCCACTTGCCGGCGCCCAATTGGATTTTCAATAGTGTGGGTCTTCAAATCACCTGAAGTGATCTGACGGACGCGCCTGCTCAGGCGTCCGTAGGGGCTCCAGCCTCTGCCGCAGCAGCGGGCTCGGCCGCTGCGCCCGTTTCAACTGCAGGCTCCGCGGCAGCCGCCGCTTCCTCAACAAACTCGTCTTTCGCGGGGACGGCGCCACCGGCTTCTACCTTGCCGGCGATACAGGCATCGGCGACGGCGGTAACGTAGAGCTTGATGGCACGGATAGCATCATCATTGCCCGGAATCACATAATCGACGCCATCGGGATCGCTGTTGGTATCGACGACACCAATGACGGGGATGCCCAGCTTGTTCGCTTCGGTGATCGCGATGCGCTCATGGTCCACATCGACCACAAACAGTGCGTCAGGAAGTCCACCCATGTCCTTGATACCGCCAATGCTGCGCTCCAGCTTTTCCATCTGGCGGGCACGCATCAGTGCTTCTTTCTTGGTCAACGCGGCAAAGGTGCCGTCAGACTGCTGGGCTTCGAGCTCGCGCAAACGCTTAATGGAAGCACGGATCGTCTTGTAGTTGGTCAGCATTCCGCCCAGCCAGCGATGGCTGACGTAAGGCATACCTGCGCGCTCTGCCTGCTCTTTCATGATCTTCCCCGCAGCACGCTTGGTGCCAACGAAAAGAATCTTGTTTTTGGATCCGGAGAGTCGCTTGACCATATCCAGCGCTTCGTTGAAGGCAGGTACGGTGTACTCGAGATTGATAATGTGAATCTTGTTGCGGTCGCCGAAAATGTACTGGTCCATTTTGGGATTCCAGTAACGGGTCTGGTGACCAAAGTGTGCTCCGGCCTGGAGCAGGTCTCGCATGCTTACCTGTGACATAAAATTACCTGATTTTTTAACGGGTTAGTCTTCCACACACCCCGACTGCAAACTCCCTGAGCTGATCAATGACACGAATCAGGACCTGTTCAGAGAGCACCCTGCAGAAGGTTGTGGCATGCGGGCGTCGTTGGCCGCTCGGAGACACCCCGATTACGGCGGCGCGCTTTATAGCACATGGAAGACCACAACTCCAGAAAAACCCTCAATATCGTGCCTGAACATCCGAGTTAGGCTACAATACGCCCCGTTTCAACGTAGCGTTCGTCCTGTCGAGACCTGGTGTGCCCTCCAAGACTCACTTCAGACGCCTCCGAGTGAGCCCAGCAAACGAGTCTCCCAAACGGGCCGCCTCATTGGAGCCATCTGAAAAGAGCCATCTGAGAACGCTAGCTAACAGAGCTGCCAAAAAAGCCATCTGAAAGAGTCAAGAATGTCTGTATCGATCAAAAGCGAAGAAGAGTTCGCAAAAATGCGTGTTGCCGGAGCCATGGCGGCCGAAGTGCTCGAAATGATCCGTCCCAGGGTTGTCCCCGGCGTCACCACGGGAGAGCTGGATCAGCTATGCCATGACTACATCACCGACACCCTGGACGCCATACCTGCGCCCCTGAATTACAACGGATTTCCGAAGTCCATCTGCACCTCGGTTAATGAAGTGGTATGTCACGGCATCCCCTCGGATAGCAAAAAGCTCCGCAACGGCGACATCATCAACATCGACGTCACCGTGATCAAAGATGGCTACCACGGCGATACCAGCATCATGGTCGGTGTAGGTGATGTACCGCCCCATGCACAGCGCCTCATGGAGATCACCCAGGAGTGTCTCTACAAAGCCATCGCCCTGGTAAAGCCCGGCGCACGCCTGGGAGACATTGGCAGCGTTATCCAGCAGTACGCCGAGAGCAACTACTACTCGGTGGTTCGCGAGTACTGTGGTCATGGTATCGGCAAGGTATTCCACGAAGATCCTCAGGTCCTTCATTACGGTCGACCCAACACTGGGCTGGTGCTACAGCCCGGTATGACCTTCACTATCGAACCCATGATTAACGCGGGCAAACGACACACCAAGCTGAATGCCCGGGACGGCTGGACCGTCACCACCCGGGACGGGCGCCTGTCCGCGCAGTGGGAGCACACCCTGGGCGTCACCGACGATGGCTGCGAGATTTTCACGAGACGCAGCGAAGAGACCCTTTGATCGAACATGGATACCGCCGTCACCGAATCCCCTGCTGACTTTGACCTGGAAGCCATCCTCCGGGAAAGTGATGACGCAGCTCTGATTCCCGGACTGCGGGACGTACTCCAGCGAGCCTCGACGCAGTTGGACGAGGATTTCCGCCAGGGACGCAGTGCCGGCGAGTTGCTTCGTGCCCGGGCAACCCTCATCGATGACGTGCTGCGCCATGCCTGGAACAGCCTCGAACTTCCTTTAAACGGTATCGCCCTGGTCGCGGTGGGTGGCTATGGCCGCGGCGAACTCCATCCCCACTCGGATATCGACCTCCTGATCCTCCGCGACGACGATAACGGGGATAACCAGGGGGACAGTCAACGCCTTGAAAACTTCCTGACGCTCCTTTGGGATCTGGGGCTCCAGATCGGTCACAGCGTTCGCAGCGTTGATGAGTGCATTACCCAGGCCCGGGATGACGTCACGGTACTCACCAATCTTATTGAAGCCCGACTCCTTTTAGGCGAAGAGGGACTGCTGGACGCCGTTGCCAAGGGCACCCAGGACAGCAGGATGTGGGCTCCGGATGATTTCTTTAAAGCCAAGCTGAAGGAACAGGAGGGGCGTCACGCCAAGTTCGGCGATACGGAGTACAGCCTCGAACCCAACGTTAAGGGATCTCCCGGAGGTTTGCGGGATTTGCAGTTGATCGGCTGGCTCGCGCAGCGTCATTTTGGCTGGCGCTCGGTTGCCGAGCTCACGGATAACGAATTCCTCACGGAAGCCGAGGCGACCACGGTTATTCACGGCCAGGAGTTTCTCTGGCGTGTTCGCTATGCCCTGCACATGATCACCGGTCGTGAAGAAGACCGTCTCCTGTTTGACCACCAGCGGGAGCTGGCGCGCCTCTGGGGCTTTGTGGACAGCGATAAGCTGGCGGTGGAGCAGTTCATGCAGCTCTACTATCGCTGGGCGCTGGCACTCTCGCAGCTAAATGAAGTGCTCATGCTGAGTTTTGATCAGGCGGTACTACAGGCGGGGACTCCCGACACCGTGCTTGATATCAATGACTGGTTTGAGCTGCGCAATGGCTACATCTGCGCCAAACGCGAGTCTGTTTTTGAGGAGTACCCCGGCGCCCTGCTGGAGGTGTTTCTCCACGCAGGGAACAATCCCCAGGCATCCGGTATTGCCGCGGAAACCATTCGCCTCATCCGCGAGAACCGTCATCTCATTGATGACGACTTCCGACAAAACCCGAATCACAAACAACTGTTCCTCGAGGTGTTGCGGTCCAACAACCGTCTCACGCGGCAGCTACGACGCATGTCGCGCTACGGCATTCTGGGACGCTACCTCCCCGCCTACGGACAAATCGTCGGTCAGATGCAACACGATCTGTTCCACAGTTACACCGTGGATGCCCACACGCTGCAGGTGATTGAAAACATCCGTCGTTTTCTCAAGCCCGAGAACGATGAGCGGTTTCCCGTTACCAGCCGCGTGGCCCGACGTTTACCCAAAATCGAGCTTCTATACATAGCAGGCCTTTTCCATGACATCGGCAAGGGCCGCGGGGGCGATCATTCGGAGCTCGGGGCGGTGGATGCCCGAAACTTCTGTGAAGAGCACGGCCTGGGGCGCCGGGACACCAACCTTGTGGAATGGCTGGTGCGCAACCACCTGTTCATGTCAGCGGTTTCCCAGCGCAAGGACATTTCTGATCCGGACGTCGTTCAGGAATTTGCCCAGCACGTGGGCGACCAGAATCGTCTCGACTACCTCTTTGCCCTCACCGTTGCCGACATCAACGGCACTAACCCCAAGCTGTGGAACGCCTGGCGGGGAAGCCTCTTGCGACAGCTGTACACCGAGAGTAAACGCGCTCTGCGCCGGGGCCTCGAAAACCCCGTGGACAAGCAGGAGTGGATCCAGGAGACCCGGGATGCCGCAGCGAAAATCCTCGAGTATCGCGGTTTCACAGAGAGCGAGCTTTCGGCGCTTTGGCAGGAACGAGGGGAGGATTATTTCCTACGGGAAAAAGCCGAGGACATCGCCTGGCACACGGAGGCCATTGCTGACCATCAGGAGCGGGTACAACCCCTGGTCCTGGTACGCAACGGCGTTGAATCCAGTGTTGCCAACACCACGCAGATCTTTATCTATGCCCGCTTTGATATCGGCGCCTTCTCCCGCACCTGCTCGCGCCTGGAACAATTGGATCTGAGCATTCACGATGCGCGGATTTACCACGGCAGTGATGGCATGAGCCTCGACACCTACTTTGTGCTGGATTCCAGCGGCAATGCCGTGGAGGATGTGGAGCGACTCCGGCATATCACGAGTTACCTGAGTGACAAACTGTCACCCACGACTAATGCCAACTTCATCCCCTCCAGGCTCACACCCCGGCGCGTGCGCTCTTTCTGCCTCGCGACGGAAACGAATATGCGTATCGATCCTGTGCGCGAGGTATCGGTCCTGGAAGTTATCTCCCTGGACCGACCGGGTCTTCTCGCGCGTATCGGCGAGGTCTTCGTTGAATTTGGTGTCATCTGCGAAGCGGCAAAAATCCAGACCCTGGGCGAGCGGGTAGAAGACGTCTTCTTCGTCACGGACACGGAGCAACAGCCCATCCGCGATGAGGCCCTTGCAGAAAAAATCCAGGCAGCGATACGGGATACTCTCGACGCCCAGGAGTCGCACTGACGTGAATCCGGATCTGGCCCTCCTCAAGCCCTACCCGTTCGAACGACTGGCAAAGCTCCTCGAAGGCGCCTCCCCTCCCGATGACCGCCCGTTGCTCCGCCTATCCATCGGAGAACCACAGCATGCACCGCCGGCTATCGTTCTCACGGCCCTGAGAAATAATCTGGATCTCCTCGCGAAATATCCCACAACACGGGGAGACTTAGCCCTGAGAGAGGCACAGGCCAGCTGGATGTGCAGACGTCATGGATTGCAGTCCCTGGACCCCGACAGCGAGGTGCTGCCTGTCAATGGTACCCGGGAGGCGCTCTTTGCCATCGCCCAGGCCTGTGTAGGACAGGGGAGTAAGACATTAGTGGGCTCGCCAAATCCTTTCTACCAGATCTACGAGGGGGCCGCTCTTCTCGCCGGCGCCCGCTGTGTGTTTCTCAATACCGTAGAAGCGAAGGGTTTTCTCCCCGATCCCGATGCCCTCTCCCGGGCTGAGTGGGAGGCCATGGAACTCCTGTATCTCTGTACCCCGGGAAATCCCGCCGGCGCGGTGATGGATACAGCGCTGCTCCAACGTTTTATCCACAAAGCCATCGAGCACAACGTAGTGCTGGTATCTGACGAGTGCTACTCCGAGATTTACCCCGACGAATCTGCCCCGCCCACGGGACTCCTTGCGGCCTGCACCGCCATGGGCCTTGATGACTTTCAGAACTGCATCAGCATGCATTCCCTGTCAAAGCGCTCAAACCTTCCGGGCCTGCGCTCGGGATTTGCCGCGGGGGACAAAAGAATACTCGCCGAGTTTCTGCGCTACCGGGGCTATCACGGTTCCGCCATGCCGCCCCACCACCAGCTTGCGAGCACCGTTGCCTGGAGTGATGAAGAGCACGTCAGGGAGAACCGTGACCGCTACCGGGAAAAATTTGCTGCCGTGGGAGACATTCTTGCGCCCGTGCTATCCCTGAATGATCCCGGCGGCGGCTTCTATCTCTGGCCCACGGTACCCCTGGATGACGAGAGCTTTACACGCCGCCTCTACGACGAGACCGGGGTCTTAGTCCTCCCCGGCAGCTACCTGAGCCACGAGGTGGCGGGGCTCAATCCCGGGAGCGGCCGCGTCCGCATGGCGCTGGTAGCAGAACTCTCCGATTGCATCGATGCGGCGCAGCGCATCGCCGCCTTTGTGCGCGGCCTGTGAACGGAGGCAGTCTTCAAGACTCGGGCACACATCGGCATAGGGTCACAGCATGCTGAAAGCGGAACGAGCGGCCTACATTCTCCATCGGCTTCAGGAACTGTATCCCGAGACACCACCGCCCCTGGATCACAGCGACCCCTTTACCCTGCTCATTGCGGTGCTCCTCAGTGCGCAATGCACGGACGAGCGCGTGAACCAGGTCACCCCCGCCCTGTTTGCCCGGGCGTCCACGCCCCAGCAAATGATCACACTGACCGTGGACGAGATTCGCGAGATCATCCGTCCCTGCGGATTATCGCCGCAAAAAGCCAAAGCTATTGCAGGTTTGTCGCGCATATTGCTGGAGGAACATGAGGGCCTGGTACCGGCCGATATGGAGGCCCTGGAGCGTCTGCCCGGTGTCGGCCATAAGACGGCCGGCGTGGTGATGTCCCAGGCCTTTGGCGTACCGGCGTTCCCCGTAGACACACACATTCACAGGCTTGCCCAGCGCTGGGGCTTGAGTTCGGGGAAAAACGTCACGCAAACGGAGCGGGATCTCAAAAAGCTGTTTCCCCGGGAATACTGGAACCGTCTTCACTTACAGATTATTTTTTACGGGCGGGAGTTTTGCAGTGCCCGGGGCTGCGATGGGCGGGTTTGCGAAATCTGTCGCCATTGCTATCCCAAGCGCAAAAATCCCAAGCTTACGCTCAAAGCCTAGGATGTTTGCTATATTCCCCGCCCTTTGATCGGGGAACAGCCCAATGACAATTACGCTCTATGGCATCAGCAACTGCGACACCGTGCGCAAGGCCCGGCGATGGCTGGATGACGAAGGCATCGACTATCGCTTCCATGACTTTCGCCAGGATGGCCTGGAGGAAGCGTTGGTGAAGAAATGGCTGAGTTCCCAGGATTGGGACAAAGTCATTAACCGGCGCAGCACCAGCTGGAAAGCGCTATCCGTGCAGGAACGGGAGTCCATGGATGCCCAAAAGGCAGCGGCGGCGGCCCTGGCCTCGCCCACGCTGATCAAACGTCCGGTGTTGGAAAGCGAGGGTGTACTGGCGTTCGGATTCAGCGAATCCCGCTACGCGGCACTACTCAAGTAAGTCCTGGCAGCGCATCTTCGTCGACCAAAACAAAAGAGACCGCAGCAGGCAAGTAAGACCACCGCAGCAATCACGCAGCAACGACACAACAGCAAAAGCAAAAGCAAAGCAGCAATCAAGAGGAGTGAAAGGATGGACGCATACGCATTGGGGCTAGGTCTGGGAACGCAGGACCGCGACGGCAACTGGCTCGACGTGTTCTTCCCCGCTCCCATGCTCCGGCCTCCTTCCTCCCTCGCCAGCTGCATGGCGGGTCACCCGTCGGATCAGGTGCTGAGTCCTGAGGATCTCCAGTCTATCGCCCGGGACTGGGATGCCGCCGGACACGATGACATGGCTGCCCTGGCGCGAAAGATGGCGGAGAGCGGTCGTCCCGCGGTGGCCGTTTGCCTGGCGGAGAACAGCGCACCGGAGACCGTGCCCGCGGCCTATCTGAAGTTGCACCTATTGTCCCACCGTCTCGTTAAGCCCCAGGAAACCGCACTCGAGGGTGTGTTCGGGGTGCTCCCCAATGTTGCCTGGACTGACCAGGGCGCCATCGCCCTCAATGAACTGGCCGACCGGCAGCTGGACGCGCGACTTCGCGGCGGCGTTCTGGAGGTGAGCTGTGTCGACAAATTCCCCAAGATGACGAATTACGTCGTACCCTCAGGGGTGCGCATTGCCCACACCGCCCGAGTGCGCCTGGGTGCCTATGTCGGTGAGGGTACAACAGTCATGCACGAAGGCTTTATCAACTTCAATGCAGGCACCGTGGGTCCGGGCATGATCGAGGGCCGTGTGTCTGCCGGCGTCATCGTCGGTGCGGACTCTGACCTCGGTGGCGGCAGCTCCACCATGGGCACGCTGTCCGGCGGTGGCAATATTGTTATTTCTGTCGGTGAGAAATGTCTTATTGGCGCGAATGCGGGCATCGGTATACCCCTGGGTGATCGCTGCATTGTCGAGTCAGGGCTGTATGTCACCGCAGGTACCAAGGTCACCATGCTGGATAGCAAGGGCGCCGTTACGGAAACCCTCGCTGCGCGCCAGCTTCAGGGCATGTCGGATCTCCTCTTTCGGCGCAACAGTCTCAATGGCGCCGTCGAATGCCTCACCCACAAAACGGCGGTAGAGCTCAACGCCGAGCTCCACGCCAACGACTGAGAGACCCAGCCTTCATGACGCCCACACCGTCCTCGCCCAACGACGACAGCACCCTGGATCTCGCCTGCGAACTTATTCGCCGCGCCTCCGTGACCCCCGAAGATGCGGGCTGCCAGGCCCTGATGATGGAACGTCTTAAGGCCCTGGGGTTCCATTGCACGCCGCTGCCCTTTGGTGACACGGAAAACTTCTGGGCCCAGTGGGGCAGCAGTGGCCCCCTGCTGGCGTTTGCGGGACACACGGATGTGGTGCCCCCGGGGCCCCTCGAAAAATGGGATAGCGACCCCTTCACGCCCTCGCTTCGCGATGGCATGCTCTACGGGCGCGGGGCCGCCGATATGAAAGGCAGCCTCGCCGCCATGATCACGGCCTGCGAGAGTTTTTTGAGGACCTGTGAGGCTGCGGGTAACACGCCCCGGGGTCGCATCGGCTTTCTTATCACCTCCGATGAAGAGGGACCCGCAACCCACGGCACCGTGCGTGTCATGGAGTGGTTAGCGGAGCAGAAGATCAGTATCGATTACTGTGTGGTTGGTGAGCCCTCAAGCGCCGACGTCCTGGGCGACACCATAAAAAACGGTCGCCGGGGTTCCCTGAACGCTGCGGTGAAGATCCTCGGGCGTCAGGGTCACGTCGCCTACCCGCAACACGCGGATAATCCCCTCCACCGCGCTCTTCCTGCCCTCCAGGCACTGGCAACGCGGCAGTGGGATATGGGCAACGAGTATTTCCCCGCCACCAGCTTTCAGATTACCAATGTGCACAGCGGGACCGGCGTCACCAATGTCATTCCCGGTCATGCGGATGTATTGATCAACTTTCGTTTTTCCACGGAACAAACCGCAGAGCGATTGCAGGAGGCCGTGGAGCAAACCTTTGCCGAGCACGAAGTGCACGCTGAGATTCAATGGACCCTGAGTGGCAAGCCCTTTATCACCGCCGAGGGCGCTCTCACGGACGCCTGCCGAGAAGCAGTTAAGGACGTTGCAGACCTGGCAACCACGCTGTCCACCAGCGGCGGCACATCAGACGGCCGTTTTATCGCACCCTATGGCGCGCAACTGGTGGAGCTGGGCCCCGTTAATGCCAGCATCCACCGCGTCAACGAGCACGTGAAAGCGGACGATCTGGCCAGGCTGTCAAAAATGTACGAGGGCATTCTCACGCGCTTGCTGAACGCCCCCTGACCATCAGACCTGCGACGGTCAGCTCGGGTAATGGAGGTCCGCACGGAGGGCGTCCATTTCCCTGGCCACTACCTTGCGGTTGTGATCCCCGGATACCAACAGCCATTGATCGGCATCGTCGCTGATCGCGGCAAGACTCTGGGCAACGACATCGTCTGCCTCCATCCAAAGCTTTTCCGGGACGATATTCACGTCAAAGTTCGCCATGGTTTCACGGCTGTGGATTTCTGAACGCGTGTAGCCCGGGCACAGGCACTGTACCCGCACGCCCTGCTCTTTCAGCTCCTGACGCAAAGCGCGGGTAAAACTCACCAGAAAAGCCTTCGTAGCACCGTAGACAGCCACATTGGGCGTACTTACCAATCCCGCAACAGAGGCCACATTGATAACCGCCCCGCTGCCCTGCTCAATCATCGCAGGCAACGCCGCGCGGGTGAGTACCATAGTCGCCTCGTTGTGGAGACGCAGCATGCCAAGCTCATCATCGAGGTCACTCGTCGCGTAGGGACCGATGGTGGAGTAGCCAGCGTTATTCACCAGAAGATCAATCGCGGGGCCCTGGCGAATCGCTTCGACAACCCGTGCCTGTCCCTCCACCGTCGCCAGATCCGCCTCCAGGATTTCGACCTTGCATTGTCCTTCCAATGCCCCGGCCAAGGCTTCGAGACGCTCCCCGCGACGGGCCACCACCGTCATACTGTCACAGCGACTCGCGAGCTGACGCGCGTAGGCATCGCCGAGACCGGCGGACGCACCGGTAATCAAAGCATGAATTTTTTTACTCACTGTTAGGGTTCCTTATCGATTGCTTTTAAGTTTGTGCTTCCCGGGATACGGGATACACATCAAAACGAACGGCCTTCCCGGTGAGGCTGTGCCCCGGCGGCGGGCCGTCGATCGCTGGCGCGCGTCGCGGTCGCTTGACCACTACCCGCTTTACATTCTGTGCTCTTGCCCACGCGAGGAACACCGCGTCTTCCGCGTCCTGCGAAGGGGAATCATCGAGCCGCCCGGGGCTGTCCGGTCCCGCACTATCCTGATGCTGTGCCCGAGGACTCAGTAATTCATGGAGAATCTGCATTTCTTTGGCGGGTGCTGCCCTGCGATCCAGGGGGAACATGGGATCCAGATAAATAACCTCCACCCCCTCCAACAGCGACGGAGTGAGTGACCGGGCATCTTGATGATGGACGGTCATGCGAGCCACCACCGAGGCCAGCCAACCATCCCCGGACCCCGCGGCGCGCGAGAGAGCGGCGTCGAGCAAGGCCGCCATGACCGGGTTGCGCTCACAAACCGTGATCTCACACCCCAGATCCGCCAGCAGAAATGCATCCCGGCCAAAACCGCCGGTGCCATCCAGCACACGGGGCGCATGGGCCTGCTTCCAGCCCACGGCTTTACCCAGGAGCTCGTTGTGACCGGCGCGCCGCCGCTGCGCCATGCTCTTGTCCCCAAAGTCGACGGTAACGGGGCCCGCTACCCCCCGACCCGTCAACTGGATCATGGGAACGCCGTCGATCATTGCAATTACTGCCTGCCCCGGGGGGAGGTCCCGGGCCCCCTGCGAAAGCGGCAGCAGCGGAAGATCGAGGCGTCGAGCGAGCTCATGGGCAGCCTCGGCCTGCTGGACCTTGGGAACCCCATCAGCTTCCCGGACCTCTTCGGCCTCAGGAATTACACCCACCAGGAATCGGATTTGCCGTTTCCTCTTGGCAGGCTTTTCTCCCGCGCTTCGCTGAACTCTTCGGGGGTCATACCGAGGGTCAGGGTGGAATCATCGAACTCAATTTCACCCTGAAGATTAAAAGCATGGTGCTTGATCCCATGCTTGTCCGTAATGCTGACATCCAGCGGTTCGGAGTCATCGCCCCCCGATGCCTCTCGGGACAACCAGGTTCGGAGCGCTCTCAGGGGTTTCCCCATGAGCGTCAGGCCTTCCAGGGTTTTCGCCACTTCTTCGCAGCCCTGGACGAATTCTGCGCTGCCATGTTCCTCCCCTGCACAGGCGCCAAAGTCGCCGAGCATCACCTGGCCCGGCAGGGTTTTTTCAAGAATCCGCGCCAGTTCGATGGTTACGTCACCGACGATGTAACTGAATACCGTGGGGTTGACCCCCTCTGCCTGATAGAGCTCGTAGTGACTGCCGATATGGAAGGCCGCTCGCACCACAGGCACGGTGTTCCCCCGGGACGCCGCGCGCGCCATAGTGTTGTCCGCCAGCACCAGCTGGAGGAAAAGAAACAGCTCCTGGTCGGACTGGGGATAATTATCACGATTCCACACGTAATAGCCGTCACCGGTGGTCGTGCGGGCAAAGTTGATCTCCATGCCCCGAGCTGCGAGCTTGTTGTACACCGAGTTCATGGAGTAGGACAGGCTGTTTAGCTGACTTGCCTGTTCAAAGGAACTGAACAGGGAAAAGTCGGCAATATCGAAGAGCAGGACGCCCCGTCGCTCGACAAAACTCAGGCCGTAGCGCCGAATAATCTCTTCCACACCGCGCATCACCGCGATGGACTCGTCGAGGGGAGTTTCAAGTTTGATAAACGTGGGGGATACGCTGAGCCTCACCGCCACGGCAAATAGTTCCTCGCGGCTTTTACGGCGACGTCCGCTAATCAGGGCGCGGATGTAATTTTCGTTTTCCGTGGCAATTTCCGGATCATCCCGGTGCGCGCAGTAGTTCCCCAGAAAGTAATGGGGTACAAAAATGACCAGGAGGCCACGCTCGTCCCAACACCAGCAAAGCACAATGCTTTGGCCAAGACGCCATTGCTTGCGCAGGGTCTTCTCCAGGTTCTGCAGGTTCCCCCGCTGTACGATACTAATGGGATCTTTAGCCACGACTGCCTCGCGAAAAGTAAGCGGTATTAGTATGCACTCTCGGCCCCGCGCGGTTCCAGTTACGGCGCCTGAACCGGTTCACGCTGGCTCTTCGAAGCTGTTGTGTCCCGCGCTGCCTCAATCCAATCAAAACCCGCTCCCTGACACGCCCACACCGCCTTCTCCAGCAGTACCGGGTCAAGGTCGCGCAGCTGCGCCTCGACACAGTCGCGACTGTTGTTTTTCTCACTGATGTGCGCAATCGCGAGGTGCTCCAGGCGCTGAAGGTTCAGCTGTCCGAGAAGTTCCGTGGCCTGGCTGTTGGAGAGATGACCCCAGTCACCCCCCACGCGGCGTTTCAGCGCCGGGGGATAGGGCCCATCGGCCAGAAGCCGGCGATCGTGATTAAACTCCAGCAACAAAAGATTGCAGTCGTTAAACGCGCTGCGCACGTGACTGGTGACGGATCCCAGGTCCGTCAACACCCCCGCTCGCTGCCCCCCATACTCAAAGCAATACTGGACGGGCTCTCGGGCATCATGGGGGACCGTAACAGCCTGTACTGTGAAAGCACCGATATGCAGCTGGGTGTCTGCGTTGAACGCACGGACATCCGGGCAATTCGCCACGCGGCCACTGGCGAGAGTGCCGTGAGTGAGATAAACGGGGATACCGTAATGTCTGGCGAGTGTCGCTACACCGCTGGCGTGATCACTGTGTTCGTGAGTCACCAGAATGGCATCGAGATCACCGAGATCGATACCCCGTAGGGCTGCGCGGCGCTGAATGTCCCTCAGAGAGAATCCGCAGTCGACCAGTATGCAAGTCTCGGCGGCCTGAAGCAGGGTCGCGTTGCCGCGGCTGCCGCTACCCAGAGACGCCATTCTCACTAGTTGATATTGCCCTTGATCAATACCAGCAGCGCATCGATCTGCTCGCGGCTGAGAGACTCGCCACCCTCTTCAAAGGACATGCGTATCACCATTGTTTCCGGGTCCCGGGACTTTACATCCAGAATCAGCGGTACACCTTCAGCCGGATGCTCATCGTCGTCTCCCAACCAGGCAAACCAGCTTGAACCTTCCTCTTCCTCGTCACCGACGTAGCGCAGGTAATAGCGGCCCTCACTCCGGTTGCGATCCGTGATTTCAAAACCGGACAACTCCAGGGAACGCGCCACGGAGGCCCAGGCCCGATCAAAAGGCAGTTCGAGGAGAATAAAAGCGCCCTGATCATCATCGTCGAGGGACACTTTGCCGCCGGCGCTGATGGACTGCTCCGCCATCATGGACACGGGTGCGGTATCGGCGCTGTTCGCAACGTATTGAGCTACGCCGCGGAGCATTTCGGACTCAAGGAAAAAATCATCGGACTGTGCAGGCCACGCGGTATTTTCACTGGACTGGTACATCTGCAGAATATGCAGCTCGCTGTTCCCCCGCTGGACACCGCGCTCAACGCGGAACTGAAAGCGGGTGGGTCGGGGATCTTCTTCAAGCTTGAGGTAGGTGGATTCGATAATGCCCGCACGAGCATCCATGCGTGCAATGTCTATGTTGGCAGCGGATAAAAAGCTCCTTAACTGAGGCCATAGCTGGCCCGGAGCAATCGCGACGAGGGCCCAGGTATCCTCGCCGAGCTTCTGGATGCGCACGAGCTGATCCGCACTTGCCGCCACCAGGGGCGCCGGACGGGGCACTTTGTCACTGTCTACAAACTGGGGCTCACTCTCTATGGGTGGAATGGGATAGATATCCACCAGCTCGTCCGCCTGGGTGCCCTCGGGAAGATCCAGGGGCGGCATCTCCCGCGCCTCGCGATAATCTCCCGCGGAGTCCCGAAACAGGCCCTCATCGCCGAACAGGTACCCGCAGGCCGTGACCGGCGTCAGAAGCAACATCAGAGCGCAAAGCTTGAGAGCCTTCATAGACCCAGGCTCTGTAGCGCAGCGGCGATGCGTTCGGCATTCTCACCTTCAGGAAGCGTCAGGGGTAGGCGGATACCCTTCTCCATCCGCCCCATCTTCGCCAGAGCATATTTTACGGGCATGGGGTTGGCCTCGATAAAAAGCGCGCTGTTGATATCCGCGAGCTCATGATCCATGCGCCTGACGGTTTCTTCATCACCGGCCAGGGCCGCCGCGCAAAGAGCAGCGACCTTAGCGGGCACCACATTCGCCGTGACAGAAATATTACCCACAGCCCCCGCAAGGATGTACTGGGCAGCGGTGCCGTCATCACCGGAGTACACCGCAAAGGAATCGGGCACCATGGAGAGAAGCTCCTTACCGCGACTGACGTCGCCCGTGGCGTCCTTGATGCCGACGATGTTTTCCAGCGACGCCAGGCGACTGGCGGTCTCGTTACTGAGATCCACGGCGGTTCGCGAGGGCACGTTGTAGAGAATCTGTGGCACGGCAACTGCCTCCGCCACTGCGCTAAAATGCGCGTATAGCCCCCGTTGGGACGGTCGGTTGTAGTAGGGAGTTACCAGCAGGCAGGCGTCGACACCTGCCGTCGCTGCACCGCGGGTAAGCTCCACGGCCTCTCGCGTGGAGTTCGCGCCGGTGCCGGCAATCACGGGGATGCGACCCGCCAGGTATTTCACACAGTGCTGGATCATCGCCAGGTGCTCGTGAACATCCAGGGTGGCGCTCTCTCCGGTTGTTCCCACGGCCACAATGGCCGCTGTTCCCGATTCCACATGCCAGTCGAGAAGGCCCTCGAGGGCGCGATAATCAATCTCACCATCGGCGTGCATGGGGGTGACGAGGGCGACAATACTTCCTTTAATCATAGTCTTGCGAGTACCGCTGGATTTTTGTGGCGATTGCGCCATTGAAGGCCCGCAATTATCCATGACAATATGCTGAACACAAGCAAAGGGATGGGGATTAGGTATCTTGATTTCGTTTAGGAAGTACTTTGGCGATGCCGGAACACGCCGTTCGATCCCGTGGAGCGGGCCTTCATTCGCTTCAGCGCTCCGAAGAGCGGGCCTCGGGATCATTCTGGGGAGCTTGTTTTGCGCCCCCATGGCGTCTGCGCAGCTCATCGACAAGCGGGTGACGGCGCTCAACCCTCTGGATCGACAATACATGGATGTACAGCGCCAGGCCCTCAATGAACTTACGCTTCGCTACTACGGGGGCCGCTGTTGTCGTAGTGAGGCTGAGCTGGACTATCTTCAGCGTTTACTGGATGACGGTCACGTGACGCCGGATCAGACGCGGGAGCTCCAGGCCATGGGCGTTGCCCTGGGGGATCTCCTGGCCACAGAGTTGGACATGCACTGGGTGGTGTATGAAGACATCAAAGGGCGTAGCCGCGCCCTTCGTCTGGGAGAGACGGAGAACTATCTCTTTCCCGTCACCATGATAGCCCGGCGTCACGAGGGCGGGGATAGGACGCCAGTGATTAACATCTACCAACAGGCCTTTGCGGCGATCGAAGCGGCGCGTCCACCCCTGCCCTTTGAAGAACCCCCGAAGGACGCCCGATGACGCCAGAAGAAAAGCACTGAGATCATGAATAGCCAAGAGTCTTGTCCATGAGCCGCCCGCCCCTCGCGCAGCTCAGCGCTGACGGTGATCAATTGCAGATCAGCGGTGACTGGACATCGGCAGAGCTCCCCGCCCTCGTGCCCCTCTTCACTACATTGCTGGAGACCCGGGACTCTCCTGCCGTTGACGTATCCGAGGTGAGCGACTGGGACCCGCGACTGGAAGCCGGATTGCTGCGTCTTCAACGGCTTGCTCAGGCAAAGGCGCGTGACATCCGATACCTGGGCGCTCCGGACAGTCAGACCCAGCTCATGAACCTCGCGACAGCCGTTGCCCCCTATGAGGCTCCGGCGGCAAGCGCCACTGGCTTTTTTTCCACAAAGCAACTCCGTCGCAGCCTGGCCGATATCGGCGACGATTTGCTGGATTCTCTGGAGTTTCTGGGGGGCGTCGGCATCGCCCTGTGGCGAACGCTCACGGGCCGCTCGGGGATGCGGCGACGGGAATTCGTCGAGAGTCTCGCCCAGGCGGGCCCTCAGGCCATCGGCATCATTACCCTCACGAGCATTCTCGTGGGTATGATTCTGGCCTACCTGGGCGCTGCCCAGCTCCAGCAGTTTGGCGCCGCCGTGTTTGTTGCGGACCTGGTGGCCATCGGCATGCTTCGGGAGATGGGCGCTCTTATGACCGCGGTGGTCATGGCCGGACGCACGGGCGCCGCCTACGCTGCGCAGCTGAGCACCATGCAGACAAATGAAGAGATCGATGCCATCAGCACCCTCGGCATTGACCCCATGGAATTTCTCGTGGCGCCCCGCGTGCTCGCGCTTTTTCTAATGATGCCTCTGCTGGTGGTCTACGCAGACGCCCTCGGGGTGCTCGGCGGCGCCGTCGTTGCCGGGGGCATGGGGGTAACCCCCCTGCAGTACATCAGCCAACTCAGTGCAGCCATCACGCCCACGCATTTTTTTGTGGGCATCTTCAAGGGCTTCGTTTTCGCTGCCCTCATAGCCACGGCGGGCTGTCGTGCGGGCATGAACGCAGGGCGGAACTCCGAAGCCGTAGGACAGGCCACCACCGAGGCGGTAGTCACCGCGGTGGTCTATCTCATTGTTGCGGACGCGGGCATCAACATTCTCTGTCAGTTGCTGGACATCTAGCATGAGTGAGGCCGTGATCAGCATCCGTGACCTCACCATGGCCTATGGCAGTCGTCTCATACAGCAGGACGTCAATTTCGATGTCATGCGCGGCGACATTTTTGTCATTATGGGCGGCTCGGGCTGCGGTAAGAGCACCCTTTTGAAGCATCTGCTGGGGCTCATAGAACCGGCACGGGGAACCATTTCCTACGGCAGCCAGAACTTTACCCGGGCCGGGCCCGCGGAACGTCAGGCGCTGCGACAGAACTGGGGTATTACCTATCAGTCCGGAGGATTGATCAGCGCCATGACCCTGGCGGACAACGTCGCCCTGCCCCTGGAGCAGTACAGCAACTACAGCGCCAGCGACATCCGCGACATTGTGGCCCTCAAACTGGCCCTCGTGGGCCTTGATGGCTACCAGGACTTTCTGCCAGCGGAAATTTCCGGCGGCATGCGCAAACGCGCTGCCCTCGCGCGTGCAATTGCGCTGGACCCTGATATTCTCTTCTTTGATGAGCCGTCTGCGGGCCTCGATCCCATCAGCTCCCGCCGGCTTGATGACCTGATTTTGCAGCTTAAGGAATCCACCGGAGCGTCGGTTGTGATGGTGACTCACGAGCTACCCAGCATATTTGCCATCGCCAACAATGCTATTTATCTCGATGCGGACAGCAAACGAATGATTGACTCGGGAAATCCCGCCTGGATGCGCGAGCACAGCGAGCACGCGGTGGTGCGACAGTTTTTAAACCGGGCGGCGGATCACGCCTCGGGAGAGACAAGCCATGAGTGAGCGCAAAAGCAGTATCTTCGTCGGTGCTTTTGTCGTGGGCGCTCTCATCATCGCGGCCGCCGGGGCCCTGTTTTTTGCCGGCGGCGGCCTCGGGTCCGAAAAAAGCAAGGTGGTCATGGTGTTTGATGGCTCCCTTCGCGGGCTCACCATCGGTGCACCCGTGGCCCTGCGAGGCGTTACCATCGGACAGGTCACCGATATCGATCTGATCCTCGATGCTGACCACGGCGAGGTCACCATGATCGTTGAAGCGGATATCAGCGGGGACTCCATGCAACTGGTGGGCAGTGTCACGGAGACCATCCTCGAGGAGCTCGTTGAGCGGGGGCTTTCCGCACAGCTCAATACCCAGAGCCTCCTCACGGGCCTTCTATACATTCAACTGGATTTTCAGCCGGACAAAGAGGCCTCTTTCAGTACCATCGCCTCACCACACCCCCAGATTCCAACGATCCCAACGGAGTTGGAACAGCTGCGTCGTTCCCTGGAAACCATTGATTATGCGGCGATAGCGGAGAATGTGGATCGCATTGCCAGCGGTTTGGACGAACTCCTCAACAGCAGCGACATGCAGTCCCTGCCGGGCTCCATGCGCAGCACCCTCGAAGCCCTGGAAGCTGCCAGCACCAGTCTCACGACAACGCTGGAGGAGAACTCTTCGGGTTTGAAAGCCTTTCTTGATGAGGGCACCCGCACCGTTGCAACACTCAATGCGGAGTTGCCGGACATCACTGATGCTATTGAGGGTTCCCTCCAGCGTCTCGATGAGGCGCTGGTGTCTGCCAACGCCAGCCTTGGGGGACTGGAACGCGCCGCCGCGCCGGACTCCCCGCCCCGCCGTCAGCTGAGCCAGGCGATGCAGGAGGTGACCCTGGCTGCGAGAGCCCTCAGGTCCCTTGCGCGAAGCCTTGAGGAACACCCGGAATCCCTGCTCCGCGGCCGCCCGGGGGATGAATCCTGATGCGCTCCCTCATTGTCGTTTTAGTCATTCTCACGCTGCAGGGATGCGCGCCCACGTCCTTGAACATACAGCATCTCCAGCTCTCCGCCGGCAATGCGCCGATGGCCGTGGGAGAAAGCCCCGTCATTGTCCTCGACGGTATCGATATCCCCGATTACCTTCTCAGAGATGAGCTGCTGTACCGGGAAAGCGAATTTACCGTGCGCTACGACGCGGCGCGACGCTGGGCTGAGCCCCTGGATCTGGGTATCCAGCGCGTCCTGGGGCGCCGCCTGGAAAGCATCCTTGATACCCAAAGGGTCATTCTTTTTCCCGATGCGACGGCGAGACCGGCGGACTGGCAACTGCGGGTCACCATCGAGGAGTTTGAAGCCGTTAACGGTGTCGTCAGGATTGCGGCCGAGGGTCGCTGGGAACAGGAAAACGGGGATAGCATTATCCGGGAGTCCGTGGTCTATGAGGATACCCTGCCCCTGGACTCAACTAGCGGTGACGACATCGCAAAAGCCATGAGCAAGCTCCTCTGGACCTTCGCTGAGGAGCTCGCCGCCGGCATCGCCGAGGTCGCACCGGCAGCGACGGTCGGCGCCCAAACAGGTCGCAACACAAACGTCGAAACCGTTATAGAAACCGTTTCAGAAACCCCTCCCCAATGAAGGACAGGATCATGGAAATGCTAAAAGACCCCAGCCAGTGGCTACCCCTGGCGATTGAGTACGGCACTGCGCTGGCGCTCGCCATTGTGATTTTTTACGTCGGCCGCCTGGTTGTGGGACGCATTGTCAGTGTCTGCCACAAGGTCATGCTGAGCAGGGGCACGGACGAGACCCTGGTGAATTTTGTGTGCTCCATTCTCCGCTGGGTGGGTCTTCTCTTCGTTACCATCGCGGCGCTCAGCAGACTGGGCGTGGACACCACATCCCTTGTTGCCCTTCTCGGCGCAGCGGGTTTGGCTATCGGTCTTTCCCTGCAAAGCTCTCTGGGCAATTTCGCCGCGGGGGTCATGCTGATTGTCTTCAAGCCTTTCAAGAAAGGCGATTTTATTGAGGCTGCCGGCACCATGGGCACCGTCGATACCATCGGTATTTTCACTACAACCATGACCACGCCCGACAACAAGGAAATCATTGTTCCCAATGGCGGCATTATTGGTGGCAATATCACGAATTTCTCCGCCCGGGCCACTCGCCGCGTCGATATGGTGTTCGGTATTTCCTACGGAGATAACCTCCACGATGCGAAAACCATTCTTGAGGACATTATTAAGTCCGATAGCCGCGTTCTTGCGGAACCCGAAGCGGTGGTTACCGTGGGCGCCCTGGCGGACTCCAGCGTGAACTTCCTCGTGCGCCCCTGGGTGAATGCGGCAGATTACTGGGGTGTTCTATGGGATACCACGGAAGCTGTAAAACTGCGCTTTGACGAGGCGGGCATTTCTATTCCCTTCCCGCAAATGGAGCTGCATATGCAGCGTCCCGAAGATGCCAAGGCAGAGGAAGCCAAGGCAGAGTAAGTGCGGAAGTGATGCTGATGCAGCTTAATTCAGATCGCAGCTGACACAGCGCATAGGACCGCGGCTTTCTTCATTACAAATCGCAGCTGAAACAGCGCATATAGAGATGGCCGGGATCGGCAAAGCTGTCGACCATATCGACGCTTCGCCGCACCGGCTCCAGTAAGGCACTGAGCCCCGATGCAAGACCCGGCATTGTCATGAGGCGGCCAGCCCCCATGCGATCGCTCAGCTGTTGTAATAGCAACTCACTGGAGGAAAACTCGGGCAGTATGCTGATCACGGCATAGTCGTCGTCCAGACCCGCGAGGGCAGCCGCCTCCTTTGCGGCGTCATCCAGACTCCCTAAGCCATCGATGAGTCCAGCCTCCAGGGCATCCCTGGCGCTCAGCACCCTGCCCTGAGCCAAAGCATCCAGCGTCACCAGATCGATAGAGCGACTCTCGGAAACCAAGCCAAGAAACTGCCGGTAAATATGATCCACGGACTGCTGCAGCGTATCGGCGAGAGCCGGGTTGAGGGCCCGGTCGGGACGAAGAGCGCCCGCCAGTTCGGTGGTGCCCAGACCGTCCGTTTGCACTCCCCCCTTTGCCAGAAGACGTTCAACGGTGGGAAACGCGGCAAAGACACCGATGCTCCCCGTGAGGCTGGTAGGCGTTGCGAAAATGCGATCTGCCGCGGTGGCGATGTAATACCCCCCCGACGCCGCAACACTGCCCATGCTCACCACAACAGGCATACCGGTTTTTCGAATCCGCTCTATCTCGGCCCGGATGATTTCCGAGGCGAAGACACTCCCGCCGCCCGTGGTTACCCTGAGAACTATCGCCTCAACGCCCTTGCGCTCCGCGGTTTTTCTCAGAAGCCGGGAGAGGCTGCCCGAGCCAATGGTGCCCGGCGGCTGATCCCCCGGCAGCATGTTTCCCTGGGCTGTCACTACCGCCACCTTGGGTAGATCCGACGCCGCCCGTGAAGGTCGCATCCGCGTCACGTAGCGCGAGAAGGACACGCCCTGAAAGCTGCCATCCTCGTCCGTTGCCCCCACCAGGGAAACGAGATGACTGTTTTGTTGGGAGCGATCCAGCAGTTCATCCACCAGCCCCGCCTCCAGGGCAAGGCGCGCGCCGTCGCCGTCGACGGCCCGCAGTCGCGCCGGAAAATCATTCAATAGCGCATTAACTGCTCCCGGCTCCAGGCCGCGGCGGGATTCCACCGCGCTGCTGTAGGCATCCCATAGATCGTCCAGCCACTCCCGGGTGATCTGGCGCTCACCGGGCGACATGTCATTGCGTAACAGAGGCTCCGCAATGGATTTGTAATCCCCGGCGCGAAACACGTGCATGGTCACGGAGAGCTTGTCCAATGCGTCGGCAAAATAGTTGGTGTAAAAACTGAAGCCCTCCAGAGCTACCGCACCGAAGGGATGCATGAGCAACGTATCGGCTTCCACGGCGAGGCGATATTGATCCTGGGTAAAGTAATCGCCTACTGCAATCACCGGCTTGCCCGTCTCCCGAAAACGGGCGATGGCCTCTGCCAGCTCCGTCGTCTTACTCTGCCCGATGGATACCAAGCCCCCCAGCTTGAGCACCAGGGCCGCGATGCGATCATCCGATCTGGCCAGTTCAACGCTGTCGATGAGATCCGTGAGCAGCGTTTCCCGGCTCGCCGCGGGCTGCTCAAAAAGCAGACTGGCCGCTTCAATCTGGCTGCGCTCGTCTACCACACGCCCCGTGGGATCCAGCACCAGGGCGGCCCGCTGGGGCAGGGGTTCAGGGGAGCCACTGAAGCTCATCCACAGCACCACCAGCAAGACGATGAAAATCAGATTGGCCAGAGCCAGGCGGAGTATCGTGAGACCCCGCCACAAAGCGAGAAAAATTCGTTTAATCAAGAGACGCTAAACCTCGGAGTCGGAGCCCGCATCCCGTGACGCCTGGAGCTCCCGGGAACGTTGGCGCACATAAAACATAGAGCACAGGAACAGCAAAATAACGGCAAAGAGTTCCGCCTGGGCCCGCCCACTGTCAGGCTCGGCAAAGATCCGCAGGGTCGCGAAGACGAAATACATGAGGCTGATAAACGCCAGCCAGGTGTAGCTCCGCATGCCATCGCGCACCATGCCGGGAATGAGTATCAGCAGCGGCGCAAACCAGAAAAATAACAGAAAAGCCGGTACGGATCGCTGCCAGGCATCGACAACCTGGGTGCTTAACAGCAGCAACAGAGCAGCCCAGGTACCCAACCAGATCCATTGCACCACGGTCCCGCGGGAAGGAGGGTTCGCACTCATGAGAGACGCGCGCAGGTTTGAGCCACTCGTCGTCCCAGAGCACGGCAGAGCTGGAGCTCGGTATCATCTATGGCCCGACTGCCATCAGCGCCGGACCAGTGCGTTGCACCATAGGGTGTTCCACCGGAATCAGTGGTCATCAGGCCCGCCTCGCTGTAGGGCAGTCCCATGACCAACATGCCGTGATGAAGCAGTGGCAACTGCATGGATAACAAGGTGCTCTCCTGTCCGCCGTGAAGACTGGCGGTGGAAGTAAACACCGCCGCCGGCTTATCAATCATCGCACCGCTGAGCCAGAGATCCGATGTCTGATCCACAAAATACTTCAGGGGCGCCGCCATGTTCCCGAACCGCGTGGGAGAGCCCATCACCAGCCCCGCGCAGTGGCGGAGGTCATCAATGCTGCAATACAAGGGTCCGTCCTCAGGCACGGGATCTGCGCTCTGCTCCGTCTCGGCGGACACGGGTGGCACCGTGCGCAGTCTCGCTTCAAAACCCGTCACGCTACTCACCCCGCGGGCCACCATGCGGGCCATCGCCTCCGTGCTGCCCTGGCGGCTGTAAAAAAGAACTAAAACGTAGGGAGATTGGGACATGGGTGGCGTCGTACTGCAGATTTATACGGCCACCGAGTATAGCAAAGTGAGGGTGAGGACCCCGCCCATACTTCCCCGCAGCGCTTTCTGCGATAATCCAGCCATGGAAAACCTCATGAACAAACTGCCCAAATTGCAGCGCCGGGCGCTCTATCTGGCCAGCCGCTATAAATCAGACCGCTGCCGTGACACCTCCGCGGCGCTGACCTATATGTCGCTCTTTGCCCTCGTGCCTCTGATGACCGTGCTCTACACCATGGCCTCGGCGGTCCCGGCGTTTCAGGGACTGGAGTCGAACATTCAGAGTTTACTGTTCGACAACCTGGTACCCGAGACATCGGCAGGCATTGAGGAATACCTGTCGGATTTTTCCCGCCAGGCCAAGAACCTCACGGGCTTCGGTATTGCGTTTCTGATCGTTACCGCTGTCCTGATGCTGCGGAACATCGAGCAGGCCTTCAATCTGATCTGGCGCACCCGGGACAACCGCGGCACCGTGTCCAGCTTTTTACTGTACTGGGCCATTCTTTCCCTCGCTCCTGTGACCATCGGTTTGGGGCTTGGCGTCAGCACGTTTCTGACCTCCTTTGCGGGTCGTCTGGAGGAGTGGGACATCATCGGGATCGGCGGCCTGCTTCTGCGGATGCTGCCCTATTTCCTTCAAATTCTCGGATTCACCCTGATTTACGCAGCGGTACCCAACTGCCGCGTCCCGGTAAAACATGCTTTTGTGGGCGGCGTCATTGCGGCGACAAGCTTTAACATCGCCCGGGCACTGTTTACAAAGCTGGTCGCGGGCTCAAGCATCACCTTCATTTATGGCGCCTTTGCCGCTGTTCCGCTGTTTCTCCTGTGGATCTACATCTCCTGGAACATCGTTCTAATTGCCGCAATCGTCGTGCATAGCCTGTCGGCCTATCAGAGCGAGGCGCAATCACGGCGCCCCCTGCTAATGAAAGGGCTTGAAGTTCTGGAAACCCTCTGGCGACGGCAATCCGAGGGCCTGCCCCTCCGAGAGCTGGAGCTCCTGAAGGGGCGGAAGTTGTCCGTGGATGCGGAAAGCTGGCAACAGCTCCGAGACTGCTTTCTCAATCACCGCGTCATCGCCAAAGACGAACGGGGTCACTTCCTTCTCGCAAGAGACCTCCACACGGTGCCCCTCTGGCAACTTCAGGAATGGCTGGATAGCGAAGGCGAGCTTGCCATTGAATCCCGGGATAGCATGCCCAGCTGGGAGCAACGGGCCCTTGGCCTTCTTCAGGAGCAGCAGCAGGGCATCCGAGAACACATGGACATCCCCTTGGCGACACTATTTGAGCAATAACACCATGAAGCAAAGTAAAAAACCGTCCCCGCAGCGCATGACGCTCATCGCGCTCCTGGCCTGCACCGCGCTTACCTGCCTTAGCGCCTGCGAACAAACCGTCGACCCCCGCAGTCTGGACAGCAAGGGCGAGTGGACCTTCATCAACTACTGGGCAAAGTGGTGCAAGCCCTGCATCAAGGAAGTGCCGGAACTCAATCTTCTCCATAGCAGGGAAGGTATCCGCGTATTGGGCGTTAATTACGACGGTGCTGTGGGCGAGGACCTTCAGACGCAACTCGAAAGCCTTAACGTGCAGTTTCCCACCCTGGATGCTGACCCCGCCGCACGCTTCGGCGTTGAACGACCGCAGGTTCTGCCCACGACCCTGGTGATTGATCCCCAGGGGACGCTAACCACAGTGCTTGTAGGCCCTCAGACCGAGGCGTCCCTGCTGGCCGCAGCGGGCATCGCGGACACCGAAGCGATGAGTACCGGGCAGGACTCAGGGCAAGAGTAGCGAGGACCCCACGGTGCGACGCGCTTCCAGTTCCGCGTGGGCGCGCTGTACCTCTGCCAGGGGGTAACGCTGGGCGATGGTCACCTTGATACGCCCGTCCAGGACCCGATCAAAAACCGCCGCCGCGCTGGCACGCATTTCCTCTTTGCTTGCCACATAGGCCATGAGACTCGGCCGGGTGATGTACAGGGAACCGCGCGCAGCAAGCTGCTGCAAATCAAAAGGCGGCGGACTCCCCGAGGCGTTACCGAAACTCACCATCAGACCCCGGGGCGCGAGACAGTCCAGGGAGTCGGTGAACGTGGCAGCACCCACACCGTCATAGACGACAGGGAGCATTTTACCGCCGGTGATTTCCCGCACTTTGGCGACGAGATCCGGCTCATCACTCAAAAAACAGTGCGTATAGCCATTCGCCAGAGCCAGCTCGCGCTTAGCCTCGCTACTGACGGTGCCGATAAGCTCGGCACCCAGGGCCGCAGCCCATTGACCAAAAATCAAACCCACACCGCCCGCCGCCGCGGGGAAAAGAGTCTGCTCACCGGCCGTCAAGGCATAGGTGCGCTGAATCAGATACTCCACCGTCGCGCCTTTTAAAAGCACCGCAGCGGCGGTATCAAAATCGATACCCTCGGGTATCGCCACCAGGCGCTCCGCCGGAAGATTGATCGCCTCGCTGTAGGCGCCAAAACCTGCGGCGCAATAGGCAACGCGATCGCCCACGGCCAGGTCCACACCGTCGCCAATGGCCTCCACGACGCCCGCGCCCTCAAGACCGATGCCCGTAGGAAGTGGTAAGGGGTAAAGACCACTGCGATGATAGGTATCGATGTAATTCAGGCCGATGGCGCGATTCGCGACCCGCACCATGCCGGGTCCCGGCGCCTCCAGCTCCGCATCGACGAGGCGGAGTACCTCGGGACCACCCACTGACTGTATTTCTACTTTTTTCATTGCTTCACCATTTTGTTACCCATGCTATCGCTCAGGCGATGCCCTCATCCATTGCCGACCAGCGGGCACTGCCTTTCTGACCCGGACCCGAGGCTACGCAGATTTCCAACTCCGCCAGGGCCTCTCCCGCAGACTCTTCCAGCATCCGGCGCAAGAGGTAATGCGCGAACTCCTCCACGGTGGAGTTAACGATGGGTAGCACAAGGGTGTCGGAGCGCAGGAACCACATGTCTTCGCCATTGAAACTCACCCGGTAGTTATCGCCGTCTTCCACAACGGACTGATAAGGAGAATGCCCGGGCAGCACCATGTATTCATCGAGTTCGTCGCAGAGCCCTTTTATGCGGCGTTTGTAAACGTTGTAATCGGCGGCAAAGCCGTTATCTCCCATGGGAGCAGCAATCATGGCAGACACTGAGAAGTTGTGCCCATGGAGCCTTTCTCGTTCCGTTGCCGAAAAAATCGTGTAATGCGCTGCAGAAAACTTATGGCTTTCTTTGTCGATATAAAGTGTTGCAAGGCGTTCCATCCAAACTCTCTCTTATCACGTATTCTTCGCGTATTCTGTCGTTTTTCCGTCAACGCACCAACAACACATTCCTAGGGAGAATAGCATGACCATTGCGATCATAACCGGGGCGAGCGTCGGCATCGGCGAAGCCACCGCCCGGACATTTCAGGACGGTGGTTATGAAGTCGTGAATCTGTCCCGCCGCGCATGCAAGGTCCCCGGCGTGCACAATATGCCCTGTGATCTGGCGGATCCTGACAGCATTGGCGATGTCATCGATGCACTCCTGAGCCGTATCTCCGGGCTGTCCGAAATCAGTCTCATCCACAACGCCAGTCAAATGCGCAAGGACAGCGCGGACAACTGCGCGGACGACAGTCTTCGAGCAGTCATGGAGACCAACGTCATCGCCGTTAACCGACTTACCCGCGCCCTCCTCCCCGGCATGGGCCCCGGGAGCAGTGTTCTGTATGTGGGATCCACCCTCGCCGAGAAAGCCGTGCCCAATACCTTTAGCTACGTCGTCTCCAAGCACGCCCAACTGGGTATGATGCGGTCCACCTGCCAGGATCTCATGGGTTCGGGCATACACACGGCCATGGTCTGCCCGGGCTTCACGGACACGGAAATGCTTCGCAACCATCTAGGCAATGACGAGGCTCTGCTTCAGCAGATCGGGGGCATGAACAGCTTCGGGCGGCTCATTGAGCCCGAGGAAATATCGGCGGTCCTCCTTTGGGCGCACCGAAACCCTGTGATCAACGGCTCCGTGCTGCACGCGAATCTGGGGCAGCGGGAAAACTGATGAGTCCACCCCAGCTCCAGGAGCGCCGCGAGCGGGTATTTCTGGTCTTGGCCGGTACCTTTCTCTGCGCCATGACGCTTTTGAATGTCATTGGCATCACGCGCTTTGTACAGCTCGGCCCCATGGCCCTGGCCGTGGGCGTGCTGCCCTACCCCCTGACCTTTCTGTGCACCGACCTGATCTGCGAGCTCTACGGCAAGGCCCGGGCAAACTTTCTCGTCAGCGTCGGCCTGGGCCTGAACTTTCTGATTCTCTTTGTACTGTTCCTCGGCAACAGCATTCCCTCGGTACCCGCAGATGCCATGCCCCCGTGGCAGATCATCCATTTGGCAGCGCCGGTCGCCCTGCCCAACGGCGATGTGGTGGAAAGCAGCATCGGCCTCTACCAGCTGATTTACGCCACAACCTCCGGAGCCGTTTTTGCATCGATGCTCGCCTACATTGCGGCGCAGTACTGCGATGTGCAGCTCTTTCATTTCTGGAAGCGTGTCACGAAAGGGAAGCATCTTTGGATTCGTAACAACTTCAGCACATTAATGAGCCAGATGGTCGACTCCGTGATGGTGGTTACGGTCACCTTTGGCGCGGCATTTCTTCGCGGGGATGTCACCACGAAAGCCCTGGCGATATTGGTGGGCAGCAATTATCTGTTCAAAGCCTGCGTGGCGCTCCTCGATACCGGCCCCTTCTACGTTGCCGTGCACTACCTGCGCCGGTATCTGCACCTCGAGGAGGGTAGCTATGCCGCGGCGGAGCATGCCCAGGCGGCACCCGCAGGAACGTCGCCAAACTGAATAGCCAGATCAGGCGACGTTAAGCAGCCCCTCCCCCCGAGGGTTAACGCAGTCCAGAAGTTCCTCGGCAAGCGTTTCAGCGATATCTACCGTGGGCTGATGACATTGATCTGCCCGCTCGAGAACTTCCCCGAGGCGATCGCCGATGCTTTCGATATGGGATGGCAAGGCACTTCTGTCCAGGCCACTTCGCTGGTAGTGCACATCGATGATGCCACCGGCGTTAATGAGAAAATCCGGACAGTAGAGAATCCCGCGGTCCGCGAGCCGGGCACCGTCCGCCCGGTCTCGAAGCTGATTGTTTGCAGCACCGGCAACGATACCTGCGCGCAATTTTGCGATGCTATCCACGTTGAGGGCACCCCCAAGGGCACAGGGCGCAACAACGTCAACGTCTGCAAACAGAATGTCATCGGCTGCCACCGCGGTCACGCCAAGTTCTGACTCCGCGCGGGCGATGTTTGCCCCGTTGATGTCCGAAGCCAGCACCCGGGCACCGGCTTTAACCAGCAGCTCCGCCAGGGCGTAACCCACATGGCCCAAGCCCTGCACCGCAACGCGCACGCCCTGGAGATCGCTGGCGCCCAGGCGGTGGGCAAGGGCCCGACGAATAGCTACATAAACCCCCAGAGCCGTGCTGGGCGATGGATCGCCCCCATGCTCAGTCGCCGCAAAGCCACTGACAAAACTCGTGTGTTGACTCATGGCGCGAAGATCGGCCACGGCCGTGCCCGAGTCCTCCGCCGCCACGTAGCGCCCCCCCAGACTTTCGATGAACTCTGCCATGGCGCGCCACAGGGCCGGCGTTTTGTCCTGTGCGGGATCGCCAATGATCACGGACTTGCCGCCACCCAGGGGCAAGCCCGCCAGCGCCGACTTGTAGGTCATGCCCCGGGATAGACGCAAGACATCATCGAGGGCTTCATCGTCGGACCCGTAGGGAAACATTCGACAACCGCCCACGGCGGCGCCCAGACGGGTGTCGTGCACAGCGATAATTGCCCGGAGACCGCTTGCGCGATCTGCAGCGAACACAACCTTCTCATGGTCATCAAACGAGGGAGCTGTAAATACGGTCATTTCATTAATCTCTGTTATTAGAATCCATGCGTATCACGGGGCGGCCTTCAAGCCGCCTCGACGATCTGAACGACCTCTTCCTTTCCTTCAAGGCGCGCCAGCAGACTGGACTGCCGTACCGCAAGCTGATCGCGATTGCGGTCTTTTACATGGCCAAAACCTCGAAGTTGCTGGGGTAGCGCGAGGAGTTCTCGCAACAGCGCGTACTCGGTATCGGAGCTTGCAGCGGATACATGTGAATGCAGCTTTGCGAGAAGGGATTGGTAGTCTTCGATGTCCTGGCGCTCCTGACGACGCTCTGCGGTGTAGGCAAAGAGGTCAAACGCGGTGCCCCGAAGGCGTCGCAGGGGTGCCAGCAAGCGGAATGCATTGAGCATCCAGGAACCAAATTCCTTTTTCTTGAGCTCTCCCGTATGGGGATCGCGCTTGCTGAACAGCGGAGGCGCCAGATTGAAAGTCAGCTCGTAATCCCCTTCGAAGCGGGCTTCTATCTTCTTCAGGAACGCAGGGTCGCTGTAAAGGCGCGCCACTTCGTACTCATCCTTGTAGGCCATAAGCTTAAACAGCGATCGCGCGGCGGTTGCGGTGAGGGAGTCGGATTCCCCGGAGCGCTCATCGACGACCTCCAGGGCAGCGATGATTTCGCGGTAGCGCCGGGCGTAGGGCTCGTCCTGATACGCCACGAGACGGGTCGCGCGATCTTCAATGAGTTCCGCAGTGGACAGGGGAGCGACGGACTTTGCCTCAGGTAAGAGGGCAAGCACCTGATCGGGGCGGTTGGCATAGCGACGCCCATAGAGGAAAGCCTGCTTGTTAAAGTCGACGGCCACGCCATTGAGCTCAATGGCTTTTTCCAGAGACGCCGCGGACACCGGCACCAAACCCCGCTGCCAGGCATAGCCCAGAAGAAACAGATTGCTTGCAATCGTGTCGCCCATGAGTGTGGTGGCAATGCGACTGGAGTCGAGAAAATGGCAATCGCTGTCGCCCACTTCCTCCAGCACGCGCTGCTTCATGGTGTCCGTCGGGAAGCGGGCGTCAGGATTGAGAATAAAGCTGGCGGTGGGCACCTCGGCGTCGTTAACCACCGCATGGGTGCGCCCGTGCGCGGCTTTGCCCAGGGCCTCATAGGTTGTGGTTACCACCAGATCGCAACCCAGGAGCAAATCCGCTTCGCCGGCAGGGATCCGCACCGCCATGATGTCATCCTGGGCATTGGAGACCCGCACGTGGGACACCACGGCGCCAAACTTCTGGGCCAGGCCTGTCTGGTTGAGGGTGGCGCAGCCTTTACCTTCAATGTGTGCGGCCATGGCCACAAGAGAGGTAATCGTCAGTACGCCGGTGCCACCGACGCCGGTCACAACGGTGTTCCAGGGCCGCTCATCCAGATTGGGAAGCTGGGGCTCAGGCAGGGGGTCAAAGATGGTCTGCGCGGTGTCCACACGTCGGGGTTTGCGCAACCCGCCGCCGGTCACCGTTACAAAACTGGGGCAGAACCCCCGGTTGCAGCTGTAATCTTTGTTGCAGGCACTCTGATCGATCTGACGCTTGCGCCCCAGCTCCGTTTCCTTGGGAACGATGGACAGACAATTGGATTTGACGGAGCAGTCACCGCAGCCCTCGCACACGGCATCGTTGATAAACAAACGCTTTGCCGGGTCCACGGCACTGCCTTTCTTGCGACGACGGCGCTTCTCCGCTGCACAGGTTTGCTGATACACGATCACGGAGGTGCCTTTCGTCTCGCGCAATTCGCGCTGCAAGGCGTCCATGTCGTCACGGTGATGAAGGCTCAGGCCTCCCACGGAGGGCAGGTGACCCCGCCACTGATCCGGCTCGTCGCTCACAAGAGCAATACGCCGCACTCCCTCGCCCTGAAGCTGCTTCAGGAGATCGGGAATGGACAGGGAGCCATCGATGGGCTGGCCACCGGTCATCGCTACGGCGTCGTTGTAAAGAATCTTGTAGGTGATATTGACCTTGGAAGCGACGGCGGCGCGCACGGCCAGAATACCTGAATGGAAGTAGGTGCCATCCCCCAGATTCTGGAAAACGTGTTCCGTTTCCGTGAAGGGCGCCTGGCCAATCCACGTCACGCCTTCGCCCCCCATTTGCGTAAAGGTCAGCGTCGGGCGGTCAGGCATCCAGGTGGCCATGTAGTGACACCCGATGCCTCCCATGGCGCGGCTGCCATCCGGCAGTTTCGTCGAGGTGTTGTGGGGACAGCCGGAGCAAAAATGGGGAACGCGCTCTGCCACTTCCGCGGGCCGTGCCAGGGACAGCTCCTTACTCTCGATCCAGCGGATCCGTTCATCCATCAGTTCAGACTGGTAAAAACGGCGGATGCGCGCGGCGATGGCCAGGGCGACCTTTGCCGGCGTGAGCTCGCCGAGATTCGGCAATAGATCCCTGCCGGTCTCATCAAATTCACCAATCACCCGGGGCCTGGCGGCCACGGGGTAATTGTAAAGCTGCCCCGTCAACTGATCTTCGATAATCGACCGCTTCTCCTCGACCACCAGAATTTCTTCGAGCCCGTCGGCGAACTCATGGGTCGTCTGAGGCTCCAGCGGCCAGGGCATACCGACCTTGTAAACACGCAAACCGATCTCGGCTGCGACGCCCGCACTGATACCCATATCATCAAGGGCCTGCATCACATCGAGATAGGCTTTTCCGGAGGTAATAATGCCGAAGCGGGCCTTGGGGCTATCGAGGACGACCTTGTTCAAACCATTGACACGGGCAAATTCCCGCGCCGCGTAGATTTTGTAACGGTTAAGACGCTCCTCCTGCTCCATGGGCTGATCTGGCCACCGGGCGTGCACGCCTCCCTCGGGCAGCTGAAAACCCTCGGGGATGGCGACCTGAATGCGCGAGGCGTCGAGGTCTGCCGAGATCGCAGAATCCATGTTCTCAGTGATCGCTTTGAGGGCCACCCAGCACCCGGAATAACGGGACAGTTCCCAGCCGTAGACGCCGAGATCCAGCACCTCCTGCACGTTCGATGGGCTCAGCACGGGAATAGAAGCGGCGATGAAATCGTGCTCGGACTGATGGGGCAGCGTGGAGGATTTGCAGGCGTGATCGTCTCCCGCTACCGCCAGAACCCCACCAAATTCCGAGGTGCCCGCCGCGTTGGCGTGTTTGAACACATCCATGCTGCGGTCAACGCCCGGCCCCTTGCCGTACCACATGGAGAACACGCCATCGTAGCGAGCGCCCGAAAACAGATTGGTCTGCTGGCTTCCCCATACGGCAGTGGCTGCCAGTTCTTCGTTGATGCCCGGCTGAAAGTGCACGTTATGAGGTTCCAGCCATTTGCGGGCCTTCCAGAACGCCTGGTCTACACCCCCCAGGGGCGAGCCGCGATAACCGGAAACAAAGGCTGCCGTGTTCAGGCCCCGCTGCTGGTCGCGCTGATGCTGGAGCATGGGTAGACGAACAAGGGCTTCGATGCCCGTCATGTAGGCACGATCAATCTCCAGGGAGTATTTGTCGTCCAGACTGACCTCAGCTCTGCCGCGTACGACGCGTCCACCGACTTCATCCGCCATGTTATTTCCCTTTTATGAAGGCAGGAAAATTTTAAAGCAGACAGAAGAATTTACTATGCTATTTACCTGTAACCTCACCCTAAAAATAGATAAAATATACACTTCTAACGTCACTCACGCATAACCATGTCAGAAAAGCTCGACAGCACAGACTTAGCGATTCTCGACCTCCTTCAGGGCGACTGCAGTTTGAGCACCGCCGCCATCGCGGAGCGGGTCAACCTCTCCCAGTCACCCTGCTGGCGGCGCATCAGCCGCCTGGAGGAGCGGGGTTTAATCCGCGAACGCGTGGCACTCCTGGATCGTCAGGCCCTGGGCATGGACGTCGTGGTATTTGCCACGGTAAACCTCACGGCAACAGGGCGACAGAATCTCATCAGCTTTGAGGAAGACATCATCCGCTATCCCGAAGTGATCGAGTGCTACACCATGACGGGGATTTGGGACTATCTGCTGAAAATCGTTACCCGGGACGTGCGCCACTACGAGCAGTTCGTCCGGGAGACCCTGAGTACGAATCCGGATCTTCGGGAGCTTCACTCGCATATGGCGGTGACGGAAATCAAGAACAGCACCTCCCTGCCCCTGCAAACCCAGGGCTAGGAACAAAGCCGGGCTACCAGCCCATGACCTCCCTGACCAGGGGTACCGTCAGAGGGCGCTGTCGCTGCAGAGACGCGTTGTCCAGGCGATTGAGGGTGTCCATAAGATCACCCAGAGCACGCGTTTCCCGCGCGCAGAGATAGCTGGCCACAGCATCGGGCATCGCCAACCCTCGGCGCTCAGCGCGAAACTGTAGAATCCGCCGCATTTCCTCATCATTGGCAGGTGTCATCGCCCAGGTGACGCCCCCGCCCAAACGGGAACGGAGATCTGGTAGCTCAATCCCCAGATCCATCGCCGGGCTTCGCGCAGCCACCCAAAGGGGACATTGCGCGGCCCGGGCGCGATTCATGAGGTGAAACAGGGCCTCCTCCCACTCGCCATCACCGGCAATATGTTCAAGGTTATCCAGCGCCAGAAGCGCCGCCGTCTCCAGATTCTCCAAAAGCGCCCCGGGATGGGCACCGCGCAGCTCAGCGAGGGGCAAATACAGCGCCCCCGCCGTCGCGTGGCAAAGGGCCTGCAGAAGATGACTTTTGCCCTCTCCCGCGGCCCCGTGCAAAAACTGCAGGGGCTCTGCAGCAGGTCGCGTCATGCTGTCGAGCACGGCGGCGAGGGATGGCCGGGGGCAGAAATTCTCAAAGGTCGCCTCGTCCCGAAGACCGATTTTCAATGCCAGCTGAGGGGACTGCTCCTCGGCAGCGATAAGCTCAGGCATCCCCGTCGAACTCCCGATCGCCGTGATTGCTGTCTTGGCCGCTATCCTCATCAGGATCCGTATAAAGGGAGCTATTGCGGTAGTGCACCAGTGCATGACTTGCAAAAACCTTGATGACCGCTGCCACCGGTAAAGCGACAACCACACCGACAAAGCCCGCGAGCTGACCACCGGCCATCAAGGCAAAAATCACCATCACCGGATGGAGTCCGATACGATCCCCCACGAGAACAGGCGTGAGCACCATGCTCTCGATGAGCTGCCCGACACCGAAAACCGCCGCCACATAGAGCAAAGGCAGGGGCTCGTGAAACTGTAGCCAGGCCGCAATGAGGGACGCGGTAATGCCTACGATAAAACCGAGGTACGGCACGATGCTTGCCAAACCGGCAATCAGACCCAGGAGCAAGGCAAGCTCGATCCCCGCGAGATAAAGACCTGCGGCGTAGAGGGCACCGAGGGCGCACATGACAATAAACTGACCCCGAAGAAAAGCGCCCACCACCTCATCGGCTTCCCGGACCATTTGCTGGGTTCCCGCCTGCCAGGCTTTGGGCATGAGATGCAGAATCCGCTCTGCGATATCGTCCCAATCCCGCATCAGATAAAAGGCCACCACGGGCACGAGAGCGATGTTCGCCATACCCAGAAGCAGCCCCAGGCCCGAACCGGTGATGCGGGAAATCGTGGTGGCCGTCACTTTACCCAGGGACTGCCAGTTCTCGAGCAACTGAGCAGACCAGTCAATCTGGGGAAGGTTGGCCCCCGTGACCAGCGTCCGCGACTGAAGCCAGGGCACGGCAACGTCCCGGAGCCAGGCGTAGAGCACGGGGATGCGTCCGATAAGCCCATCGAGTTGCTGCAGCAGTACCGGCACGGCGAAAAACAAGGCGACCAGAGACAGCGTTGTAAAGAACAGGAACACTAAAATCACGCCGAAGGTCCGACTGCCACCGCGCTCCTCAACCCGATCAACCAGGGGATCTCCCAGATAGCCCGTCAATGCGCCGAGCACAAAGGGCAGCAGAATCGGCTCGAGAATGTAAAAGAGCACCGCCATCGCCGCAAACACAGCGAACACCAGGGGCCAGCGGTTGACGGGGATTTCGGCTTTGACCTCTAGATCAGGGCCGGAGTCACTCATGGAATCCACTCATAAAAAAGCGCGTCCTGCCCCGGCTCTCGTGGCAGGGCAACAAAACGTGCGTCCAGTTCAATAATTTTTGCCAGCTGCTGCACATCGGTTTCTGCTTCAACCCGGACGCTCACCTGATCTCCCAGGAGACTCTCGGGCACCACCGCCCGCACCGCCTCAAGATTGCCGAGGCTCTCCTGCACGACCTTGTAATCCGCAAAAGAACGGATCCCCCGAAGCACAATCCTGTACCGGTCATCCCGGTCAGCACCGATCTTCACGCCGTATTGTTCTGCCAGAGTCGCCGCTACCAGCTCTGCCCCGGCATTGGTGAAAGCCTCCAGATTAGCCGCGACGGTGGAACGACTCGTCCAGCGACCGTTATCGAGATAGCGCCAGTCACCGACCCAACTGCCATCGGACAACCGGGCCACGCGACCCGCCAACAATTCGGCGTCCCCATAGCGGTCCGATGCATCAATGAGGGCCACGGAGGACTGACGCCAGGCCTCGCCCAGGGTAATCGTCGACGTATCCGAAAGATCGTATAGAGGCGTCTGCAATGGCACACCGCGACGCGCGAAGCTCTCTTTGAGCATCGCGTCTACGGACGGCGCAGCCTCCAGGGACGCGAAACGACGCCCCCGCTCATCGCTAATCACCAGCCAGGTCAGCACCAGGGGCCGGTTTGCGGTCCACAAACGCAGGTCTGCCTCGGCAAGCAGCCTCTGCACCGCCTGTTCGTCGTACTCGAGGCGAAGAACCAGGGCGTTATCGACGCCCTCCTCATAGCTATAGCCGAGGAGATATCCCTGGGCATCGTCCAGCGCCTGAACTACCGGCGTCCGCTCGACAGCCTGAGGGTTTCCTGACGCTTTGATGATGACCTCGGCCAGTCCCGCTTTGCGCGCCGCCGCAAGGGACCGGGCATCGCGACCCTCCACCGTGAGCCGCGCGCTATAGATGTTCTCTACGATTTCTGCCTGTACAGACACGCTGCCCAGGAGCGCACCCGCGCAAAGCAGCGCCGTTGCCAGAAACCGTTGGAAGAAAAACCCGTACATGGGGGCCATTGTACCGCGCATGGGAACCTCGTGGCATGGCGCATGGCGCTTCCCACCCTTTACTGGCGGGCCCGGGACGCTACACTGCGCGCTCACCAACACGCCGGCCAGGTCCCATGTCAGAAAAGCAGCAGAAAACACCCCTCACCTACCGCGATGCGGGCGTGGATATCGATAAAGGCAACGCGCTCGTGGGACGGATCCGTGATGCCGTGGAGCGCACGCGACGGCCAGAAGTCATGAGTGGCCTGGGCGGCTTCGGGGCGCTCTGTGCACTCCCCACCGGATACCGGGAGCCTCTCCTGGTCTCTGGCACCGATGGCGTGGGCACCAAGCTACGCCTCGCCATCGAACTCAATCACCACGAACATATTGGTATTGATCTGGTCGCCATGTGCGCCAACGACATCGCCGTGAGCGGTGCAGAACCCCTGTTTTTTCTCGACTATTACGCCACGGGGAAGCTCGATCTGGATGTTGCCACGGACGTGGTGCGTGGTATCGCAGCGGGTTGCGAGCTCGCCGGCTGTGCACTCGTGGGAGGCGAAACGGCAGAAATGCCGGGCATGTACAGCGAAGGCGACTACGATCTCGCTGGCTTCTGTGTGGGCGTCGTGGAGCGGGACAGGGTGATCGACGGGAGTGGCGTCGCTGCCGGAGACGCTCTCGTGGCCATCGCCAGCAGCGGCCCCCATGCCAACGGCTATTCACTCATCCGCAAGGTGCTGGAGCACAGCCAGGTGGACCTCGATGCAAGCCTTGAAACCGGAGGAAAACCCCTGGGCGAACTTTTGCTGGAACCCACGACACTGTATTGCAAAGCCTTGCTGGCCCTGCGCCAGAACATAGAAATACATGCCATGGCGCATATCACCGGAGGCGGGCTTCTGGAGAACCTTCCCCGCGTCCTCCCCGACACGGTGATGGCGCACATAGACACCGGGAGCTGGAAGTGGCCCGCGGTGTTCCAGTGGCTGCAGGACGCGGGAAACATTGAGCGCATGGAGATGTTTCGCACTTTTAACTGCGGTGTGGGCATGGTGTTGTGCATCCCCCGGACGCAGGTGGCCCCCGCTATCGACACCCTGGCAAATCACGGCCTCGCCGCCTGGCAGATCGGTGAGACCGTTCCCGGAGACGCAGGCATCCGCTTCAGCGAATGAGCACCCCCGGGCGCATCGCGATAATCGCGTCTGGCTCAGGCTCGAATATGGCCGCTATCGCCAGCGCCTGTGACCAGGGAGACATTCCCGCAACGATCAGTCTGGTCATCAGTAACGTCCCCGGTGCCCGGGTACTCGCCCGCGCGGAAGAAAAACAACTTCCTCACTGCTGCATCAATCATCGCGATTATGAGAGCCGGGACGCTTTTGAGGAGGCGATGCTGCAGGCGCTGCGGGACAAAGCCATCGATCTCGTGGTGCTCGCCGGTTTCATGCGCATACTCACGGATCGCTTTATTCGGGAATATTACGGGTCTCTATTGAACATTCACCCGTCTTTGTTGCCTAAATACCCGGGATTGAACACGCACCAGCGCGCCCTTGATGCGGGCGACAAGGAAAGCGGCGCCACGGTGCATTTTGTGATTCCGGAGCTGGACGCGGGCCCCGGCATCATCCAGGCGCGCGTGCCGATTCTGCCGGGCGATGACGCGAGCAGTCTTTCCGCACGGGTGCAGGCCCAGGAACACCGCATTTACCCCCAGGCTGTGCGCTGGTGTATCGAAGGAAAGGTTGAGCTGCGCAACGGCAAGGTCTGGAAAGACCCATCACTCACAGGCAATGGAGTAAACGCATGACAGTGATATCAGCCAGACGATGGACCACAGGAACTACGCGTTTACCGACCGGGTTGCTGACCGTGGTCGCATCGACCCTTATCACCGCACTGCCTCTCACTACATTGGGCATCACCGCGCAGAGCCTCGTCAGCACCGCGGCGCAGGCGCAAACGCCCGGTGCCCAGGAGGCGCCGAAGGAGCTGCGCGCGCTGACGCCCTATGATGCGGTCTACAAGACCTCGACCTCCGGTCTCAGCATCAAGCTTCGCCGCAGTCTGACCATGGATGCAAACGGCGATTGCAAACTGACCAGTGAGGGCAAACTGCTTGTTGCGGGGATAAGCGAAGTCAGCTTGTTCACCCTCGACGGCGAAAATATCCAGCCCCGCTCCTATGTCTACCAGCTCAGCGGCCCCGTGAGCCGGCGGCGGGAAGTCCATTTTGACAACGACTCCCAGGTCATCAGAAGCCTGTACAAAAAAGAGTGGTATGAACTCCCGAAAACCGGCGACACCCTGGACCGCATGAGCCAGCAGGAGCAGTTACGCCTGTCATTGCTCAATGACCCCACGCCGAAGGATGACATCCTGTTCCACGTAGCCGACGGCCGGAAAGTCAAGGAGTACCGCCTGCTTTACGCCGGGGAAGAGCGCCTCGAAACGCCCATGGGCTGGGTAAATACCCTGCATTTTGAAAGGGACCACGACGACCCCGATCGCCAGTCCGGCGTATGGATAGCCCCCGAGTGGGACTACCTCATGGTGCGCACGGTACACATCGAAGACGGCAAGACCATCGAAGCCAACCTCATCAGCGCCGAGATAGCCGGCACTGCCGTCGCCGGCGCCAACAGCTGATCAGGCTCGGGGAAGGGTGACCCCCGTCTGACCCTGATACTTGCCACCGCGATCCTTGTAGCTGGTTTCACAGACTTCGTCAGACTCAAAAAACAGCATTTGGGCCACGCCTTCGTTGGCGTAAATTTTCGCCGGCAGAGTTGTGGTGTTGGAGAACTCCAGGGTCACGTGGCCTTCCCACTCGGGTTCGAGGGGCGTGACATTTACGATGATGCCGCAACGGGCATAGGTGGATTTACCCAGGCATATGGTGAGCACGTTGCGGGGGATGCGGAAATACTCCACGGTGCGCGCCAGCGCAAAGGAGTTGGGGGGAATCACACAGACATCGCTGCTGATGTTCACAAAGCTGTCATCGTCAAAGGCTTTGGGATCGACGGTAGCCGAATTGATGTTCGTAAATACGCGAAACTCGTCGGCGCAGCGCACATCATAGCCATAGCTTGAGGTGCCGTAGGAGATTACCTTTCCGCCGTCACTATCGCTGCGCACCTGACCGGCCTCGAAAGGCTCGATCATGCCGTGCTCTGTCGCCATGCGACGAATCCACTTGTCAGATTTAATACTCATAGCTTCTCTCGTCAGTCGTCGCTGATAGTGATGGTCGGAAAATCGTCTCCGGCGGGCTGTTCACCCAATGCCCGCATCAATGCCCGGGCCGCGGTCATGTAGGCCTGTCCCGCGGCGCTTTCGGGTTCGCGGATAACGATGGGGGTTCCCGCGTCGGTGTACTCGCGGATCGTGCGCTCCAGGGGTAGACTGGCCAGCAGGGCAACGCCGTATTCGGCCGCGATGCGCTGCCCACCATCCAGGCCAAAAACCGACTCTGTATGGCCACACTGGCTGCAGGTATGCAGCCCCATATTTTCAATGATTCCAAGGACGGGAACACTGACCTTGCGAAACATCTCAATGCCTTTACGGGCATCCAGGAGCGCAATATCCTGAGGCGTCGTCACGATGACAGCGCCCGATACCGTCGCTTTCTGCGACAGCGTCAGTTGAATATCGCCAGTCCCCGGCGGCATATCAATGATCAGGTAATCCAGATCACCCCAGCGGGTCTGCTCCAGCATCTGGATCAGCGCGCCACCGGCCATCGGTCCCCGCCACACCATGGGCGTGCGATCACTGGCCAGGTAGGCCATGGACATACTCGCCAGGCCATGGGCCTCCACGGGACTCATGGTTTTGCCGTCGCTACTCTCGGGACGGGTACCCTCCGCTACACCCAGCATCAGGGCCACACTGGGGCCGTAGATATCGGCATCCAGGAGGCCCACCCGCGCGCCGGTAGCGCTCAGGGCCAAGGCGAGATTGACCGCCGTGGTAGATTTACCAACGCCTCCTTTACCCGAGGCAACGGCGATTATGTGCTTGGCCACTTGCATGCAAAACAGGTCCCGCGGTGATAAAGGCGCCAAGTATAGGTATTGCCTCCCATGCACTCAATGAATGCAGATGAAATCGGCGGGGGCACTCGCTATGATAGCGCGCCTTTTCCCGCGGACAGTTTCGCAATGACTCAAGCCAAGCGGCGTATTCTGGTTACCAGCGCCCTACCCTATGCCAACGGGCCCCTCCACCTGGGCCATATCCTTGAGCAGGTGCAGACGGACATCTGGGTGCGCTTTCAGCGCTCCCGGGGACACGAGTGTCACTATGTCTGCGCCGATGACGCCCATGGCACCGCCATCATGCTGAGCGCGGAGCGCCAGGGCATCACCGCAGAACAGCAGATTGATGCGGTGCACAAGGATCATCTGGCCGCCTCCCGGGCCTTTGCCATCAGCTTTGACAATTTCTACAGCACCCACTCCGAAGAAACCCGCCATTGGTCTGAGACGATCTACGAGCGCCTGAAGGCGGCGGGAGCGATTAACGAAAGAGAAATCACTCAGGCCTACGATCCGGAGAAGGGGTTGTTCCTCGCTGACCGTTTCATCAAAGGTACCTGTCCGAGGTGCAAAACACCTGATCAATACGGTGATAACTGCGAAGCCTGTGGCGCCACCTATTCGCCGGCGGAGCTTATCGATCCCTTGTCGGCACTTTCCGGTGCCACACCGGTGGATCGCGAGTCGCGGCATTTTTTCTTTCGCCTGCCCCTGTTTGCCGACATGCTGCGAACCTGGATTGACTCGGGAACGCTCCAGGATGCGGTAGCGAACAAACTTCGGGAGTGGACCGATAGCGGCCTTCAGGAATGGGACATCAGCCGGGACGCTCCCTATTTCGGCTTTCAGATTCCCGGAGAGACCGACAAATACTTTTATGTCTGGCTCGATGCTCCCATTGGTTACATGGGAAGCTTCCAGAATTACTGCGCGCAAAGGGACATCGCCTTTGACGACTTCTGGCAGCCCGGTGGCGACACGGAGCTCTACCACTTTGTGGGCAAGGACATCATTAATTTTCATGGCCTGTTCTGGCCGGCGATGCTTCATGCAGCCGAACTTCGCACCCCCACGGGCGTCTTTGTTCACGGCTTTCTCACGGTTGATGGCACCAAGATGTCCAAGAGCCGGGGCACCTTCATCAATGCCCATCACTATCTCCAGCATCTCGATGCCGAGTACCTGCGCTATTACTTCGCCGCCAAGCTCAGTGCGGGTGTCGATGATATCGATCTCAATCTCGAGGACTTCGTACAGCGGGTCAATTCCGATGTCGTTGGCAAGGTCGTGAACATCGCCAGTCGCTGTGCGGGCTTCCTGCGTAAGGGTTTTGAGAATCGCACATCCGAACGCTGCAGTGAGCCGGAACTCCTCGCGTCCTTTGGGGAAGCCGGCACAGAGATTGCGCAGGCCTACGAGGACCGGGAATTCAGCAAGGCGATCCGCCTGATTATGGAACTGGCGGATCGAGCCAATCAGTACATTGACCAGCACAAACCCTGGGTGATGGCAAAGGAACCGGGACAGGCTGCGGATGTGCAGCTGGTGTGCTCCACGGGGATCAACTGTTTTCGCCTCCTGATGATCTACCTTCAGCCTGTTTTGCCGACGATGGCAGAGCGGGCCGCGGCATATCTGCGCTGCAGCCTTGATTGGGATCAGCGGGAAGCGCTCCTCCTGAATCACGAACTGGCGACCTTCGAGCCGCTGATGCAACGCGTGGATCCCAAACTGGTCAGTAAAATGGTGGAGAGCAATCGCGAGGAAACCCCCGGCGAAGCCTCTGAACAAGCCAAGTCTGAGAAAACGCCCGGAAAACCCGCTGACAAGAAGACAGGGCAGAAAAACGCCGCAGCGTCACCAGACAGTGAATACCTCGATATTCGGGATTTTCAGAAAGTGGATTTACGCGTGGCCCGCATTGAGGCGGCAGAGGCCGTGGAGGGCGCCGACAAGCTCCTGGCACTGCATCTTGATCTTGGAGAACTGGGCAAACGACAGGTATTTTCCGGCATCAAGGGGGCCTACGACCCGGCAACGCTGGTGGGTCGACTGACCGTGGTGGTAGCCAACCTGGCTCCCCGGAAAATGCGCTTTGGCGTGTCCGAGGGTATGGTGCTGGCCGCCGGTGAAGGAGACACCGATGTTTTCCTCCTGTCGCCGGACAGTGGTGCAACCCCGGGCATGCGGGTTACGTGAGGAGCCGACGGCCCCCTCGGAGCGGCGCTCAACACGCCAACGCATTGTTTATTAAGGAAAGTCTGCCTACCATGGCTGCTGTTGGGGGACCGGGTTGGATTGAGCGGGACCCAGGGAGGCGGAAGAGGCTGGAAAAGGCTTTTCGAGGCTGCGGCGCGTTTTTATCCTGGCCCTCTCGGACAATTTCTAGAGTGCATCCCCGGATGCTGTGGGTGAGAAAATGCTGGCAGATTATTCGCTGCTGCTGATAGGCGCCATTCTGGTGAACAACTTTGTGCTGGTGCAGTTTTTAGGACTGTGCCCCTTCATGGGCGTCTCCAACAAACTGGAAACGGCCATGGGGATGTCCATGGCCACGACCTTTGTCCTCACCCTGGCTTCGGCCTGCAGCCACCTGACCTACCACTACCTGCTCCTCCCCCTGGGGCTGGGGTATCTGAAAACCATCGCATTTATTCTGGTGATTGCCGTCGTGGTGCAATTCACGGAAATGGTCGTGCGCAAGTCCAGCCCTCTCCTGCACCGGGTGCTGGGCGTGTACCTGCCTCTCATCACCACCAACTGCGCGGTTCTCGGGGTCGCTCTGATCAACACCAACAAGAGCCACAGCTTTATCGAAGCCCTGCTCTATGGTTTTGGCGCCGCCCTGGGCTTCTCGCTGGTACTGGTTCTGTTTGCCGCCATGCGCGAGCGCATTGCCGTCGCCGATGTGCCCGCGCCGTTCTCCGGTGCCGCTATCGGCATGGTGACCGCGGGTCTCATGTCCCTGGCTTTTATGGGATTTGCCGGGCTGGTATAGCGTAATGTCTGAACTCATTGGCAACTATCCCTTCGTCGCGGCGCTTCTGGCAATGCTGGGCCTGGGACTGATTTTCGGCTCGATCCTGGGTTTTGCCTCGATTCGATTCCGCGCGGAAGGCAACCCCATCGCCGACCAGATAAACGCCATTCTTCCACAAACCCAGTGCGGTCAGTGCGGCTATCCCGGCTGCCGTCCCTATGCGGAGGCTATCGTTGCGGGCGAGGGCATTAACAAATGTCCTCCCGGCGGCGAGGCCGGTATTCAGGCGCTGGCGGACTTGCTGGATGTGGAGCCAACGCCCCTGGATGCAGAACACGGCGCCGAGACGGAGACCACCGTCGCCTTCATCATTGAGGAGGACTGCATAGGCTGCACCAAATGCATTCAGGCCTGCCCCGTGGACGCGATCCTGGGTGCGGCCAAGCAAATGCATACGGTGATTGCTTCGGAATGTACCGGCTGTGATCTGTGCGTAGATCCCTGCCCCGTGGATTGCATTGAGATGCTGCCCCTGCCCAAGACGCTGACGAACTGGCACTGGGAACTGCCCACGGCAGATGTCGGCCCCATGATTATTGCCACGGATGCAAATCAGGAGCGCGCGGCATGAGGCGTATCTATGACTTCCATGGGGGCATCTACCCTGCCGAGCGTAAGACGCTGTCCAACGAAGGGAGCATTCGCAAAGCTGCAATCCCGTCACAGTTAGTGCTGCCCCTGGCGCAACATATCGGCCCCACGGCGGCGCCGGCGGTAGCCGTCGGTCAGGAAGTCCGCGGTGGAGAGCGCCTGACGGACCTCAGCGGCCTCCCCCTTCACGCGCCCACCTCGGGTGTTATCGGCGCCATTGAGGAACGCCCCATACCCCATGCATCGGGCATGATGGCGCCTTGCATCGTCATCAACTGCGACAAGGAGGATCGTTGGATCGAGCTCACGCCCGTGGAGGACTTTCGCCGTCTCTCCCCGGATCAGCTAGGCCGGCAACTGTTTGAGGCTGGTATTGCCGGACTGGGTGGTGCCGGGTTTCCCACGGCGCGTAAATTGCCGGGGGACAGCAACGACGCTATCAAGACCCTGATTATCAACGGTACGGAATGCGAACCCTATATCACCTCCGATGACGCTCTGATGCGCGAGAGGGCCGACCGCATTATCGCCGGCGTGGAGATTCTGGCGCATATCGCTCGCCCTAAAGAGATCCTTATCGGGATTGAGGATAACAAGCCAGAAGCCATCGCCGCCTTCGAAACGGCCCTTGCCCGCCGCGAGGACATGGAGTTGGTTACCTTCCCTACCAAGTATCCCTCGGGGGGTGAAAAACAGCTCATTGAAATACTCACGGGCAAGGAAGTTCCCAGCGGCGGCTTGCCCGCAAGTATCGGCATACTCTGTCAGAACGTCGGCACCGCCGCCGCGGTCCACGATGCCATTGTCCTGGGACGGCCCTTGGTCAGCCGCGTGACAACGGTCACCGGGGAGTCCGCGCGCAATCGCGGCAATTTCGATGTACTCCTCGGCACCCCCATGGAAGACCTCCTGGCCCAGGCGGACTACCAGCCCACAGTACGACAGCGACTCATCATGGGCGGCCCCATGATGGGGGTGACCCTGGCGGATCACCGCTGCCCCGTCATCAAAACCACCAACTGCCTGCTGGTGCCAGGCCCCGGGGAGCTTCCCGAACCTGAGCCTGCCCAGGCCTGTATCCGCTGCGGACTCTGTGCCGAGGCCTGCCCCGCGCGCCTTCTGCCGCAACAGCTTTACTGGTTTGCCCGCGCCCAAAACCATGAGCAGTTGGAGGAGCATCACCTTTTTGATTGCATCGAGTGTGGCGCCTGCTCCTACGTCTGCCCCAGCCATATTCCCCTGGTGCAGTACTACCGCGCCTCCAAGGCGGCGGTGCGGGAGCAAAAGGCCGATAACGCGCGGGCAGACCATGCCCGGGAGCGCTTTGAGGCGCGACAGGAACGCATGGCCCGGGAAGCGGCAGAAAAAGAAGCCAAGCGTGCGGCACGCAAACGCGCGGCCCTTGCCAAGGCGGCGGATCAGGCGGCGGACGGTGATCCCATTCAGGCCGCGATCGAGAGAGCACAGGCCCGCAAGGCAGCCCTGGCAAAGACACCCGGCGACGAGCAGGCGATACAGCGGGAAAAGCTTGCGCGCATCGAGACGCGCCTTGCCAAGGCGCGGGAGAAGCTTGCCGCCGACGATGGCAGCGACCCCGCGATTACTTCAGCCCTGGAGAAGGCCGTTGCCACGACAGAAAGTAAACTCGCTGATCTTCAGACCACAATAGCCGGTGCGGGCGGTACGCCGGCGCGGACCGATAGTGATAGCGAGACCACGAGCGAGACCGAAAACGCATGAGTCTGTTGGTCGTCACCTCGCCCCACGCCCACGGCCCCATGAGCACCAGCCGCGTTATGGGGACTGTGCTTATGGCAACCCTGCCGGGCGTCGTCGCCCTGACTTACTATTTTGGTGCGGGTGTGATCGTCAATATTGTCTTCGGTGGTCTGGTTGCCCTGTTGTGCGAAAGCCTCGCTTTGCTCCTGCGCAAGCAGGCGGTCAAACCTTTTTTGAAAGACTACAGCGCCCTCGTGACCTCCACCCTGCTGTGTATTGCCCTGCCGCCCTACGCGCCCTGGTGGCTATTGCTTGTCGGTGTCAGCTTTTCCATTCTCATCGCCAAACATCTTTATGGCGGCTTGGGTTACAACCCCTTCAACCCCGCCATGGTGGGTTATGTGGTCCTGCTCATTTCCTTTCCCCTGCAGATGAGCACCTGGATGCCGCCCCTGGGCGTGGGAGAGTCTGTGCCGGGCTTGCTGGCAGCGCTCCAGGCCTGCTTTAACCCCGAGAGCTTTGATGCCCAGACCATGGCTACACCGTTGGATCTTATGCGACAGAACAAGGGCCTGCTGCTCTCCGATCTCTATGCCGCCAACCCGCAATTCGGTGCCTTCCAGGGCGTGGGCTGGTTTGCCGTCAACGCGGCTTTCTTACTGGGAGGTCTGTATTTGCTCTACAAGGGGATATTCACCTGGCATGCCCCTGTCTCCATGTTGCTGGCCCTGAGCCTCTGTGCCCTGATATTTTATGACGAGGGCAGTTCCGCCAGTGGCGGATCTCCCCTCTTTCATCTGTTCAGCGGTGCCACGATGTTCGGCGCGTTTTTTATCATCACGGACCCCGTGTCGTCGGCGGTGAGTAATCGGGGGCGCCTGGTGTTCGGTGCCATGATCGGCTTGCTGGTTTACACCATCCGCGTGCGGGGTAATTATCCCGACGCGGTGGCGTTTGCCGTTCTCATCGCCAATTTTGCCGCACCGTTTATCGACAACTACACCCAACCCAAGGTCTACGGCCACGGCAAAGGCAAAGGCGGTAGCAAGGGGTCCGAGGCGTGAACGAACTGCGCCAGGCAATCACCCGCAACAGCCTGTTACTGGCGGGGTTTGCGGTACTGACCGCCCTGCTGGTGGCGACGACCTTTCTGGGCACCAAGGACCGCATCAGCGCCGCCCAGCGAGCGGCGGAAGAAAAAGCACTGCTGCAGATCATTCCCCGAGCCAGTCACGATAACGCCATGCTCGACGATCGTCTGGACGCCCCGGTAAATGATCCTTTTCTGCAGCTGCGGGAGAGCAAAGCCATTTACATCGCCAAACGCCAGGGCGAGGCAACGGCAGCGCTGATTCCAGCGACGGCACCGGACGGCTACAGCGGCGAAATCGAGCTCATCGTCGGCGTTAATCGGGACGGCACCGTCGCGGGGGTTCGGGTGCTCCAGCATCGCGAAACGCCGGGGCTGGGCGATGCCGTCGATCATCGAAAATCAGACTGGATTGAGAGCTTCCGGGGACGCTCCCTGAACGATCCGGAACTGGAGGAATGGACCGTACGAAAAGATGGCGGCGCCTTTGATCAGTTCACCGGCGCCACCATCACTCCCCGCGCTGTCGTTCAGGCAACCGCTCGGGTGCTGCAATACGCAGAACAAAACCGGCGAATGCTGTTCGGCGAGCGTCCCACTGATAAGGAACCCACATCATGAGTCCGGACTCAGACACGACCGACGCCGGCCAGACCAAGGCAAACAGGACAGATTACGGGGAACTTTCCATTAATGGCCTGTGGAAAAACAACCCTGCGATCGTACAGCTTCTGGGACTCTGCCCCCTCCTTGCGGTCACCGGTAGCGTGGTGAATGCCCTGGGCCTGGGTATTGCCACCTGTTTTGTGTTGGTCACCTCTAACACGGCGGTATCCCTCATCCGCAACGTCACGTCCGACGCGGTTCGTCTGCCGACCTTTGTAATGATCATTGCGGCAGCGGTGACCTGTATCGAGCTCCTGATGCAGGCCTACAGCTACGAGCTCTACGAAATACTGGGTATTTTTCTGCCCCTGATTACCACCAACTGCGTCATTCTCGGGAGAGCCGACGGCTTTGCCCGCAAAAACCCGGTGCTGCCCGCGCTCTACGATGGATTCATCATGGGCATCGGTTTCACCCTGATTCTGATTTTGCTTGGCGCCCTGAGGGAACTCTCGGGGACCGGAGCGATTTTTGCCAATATGGACCTGCTCTTCGGTCCCGACGCAGCGAGCTGGAAAATTATCGCCTTTGAGGATTATCAGCCGTTTCTGCTGGCAATCCTGCCGCCGGGCGCTTTCATATTTACCGGGCTGATTATTGCTCTGAAAAATGTGATCGACAGCGGCATCCAGCGGCGGGCGGCGGCAAAAGCGGCACCAGTGGAAACGGGAAGCAAGCGCGTACGCGTGACCGGCACCGTCAGCTAAGCAGCGCCTCCGGCCCGGCGAACGTGATCAGTGATGGGGCGCCATCCCCGCGGCTTGTGTTGTGGCTTGTGTTGTGGCTTGTGTTGCTGCCATGGGACCCTTTCTTATGGCGTGGCCATGCGAAGGGTGTCGAGAATGTCATCCACGGCGGCATCGTCCAAGCCCTGGTTGTCCTCATCACAGCTATAGGTAATGTACAAAAGCAGCGCCCCCGCAAAGAGATACCATTCGCGGATGGCCGCGCCGTCCTCGAGCACCGCTGAAGTCAGACCTTCAAAACTGCCCTTGCGCGCAGGGGTCCACTTTGAGGCATCGGTAACAAATTGACCGAGATCGTCACTGCAGAAATCGCCGGATTCCTTGTGGAGTTCACTGATTTCGATGCAGCCCACGCCATCACGATCTCCAATGACGATCGCGTCCTCTTCCTGTTCTGCCTGCCACTCATCGGGAATCAGCATTCCCCAGTCTCCGGCTTCAAGTACCCGCATTTACATCCCCCAACTGTCGGCTCATCAAAATGGCGGTCTCGGCAGCGCCGCGGCGGTTTCCAGAGTCAGCGCCGCGGCGGTTCGCAGCATAATAACCTGCCCGCTCACCGTCGCAGCGAAAACCGGCAGCGGCGTAGAGAGATCGCGCCCGGTGGTTGCTCTCCCGCACCTCCAGAAATAGCTGCCCTGTGCCAGTTTGAGCCAGACGCTGCATCACCTCCTCCAGGAGCAGCTTCGCCACGCCGCGGCCTCGGACCCGGGGCAGCACCGCGATGTTCAAAAGCGTAGCCTCATCGAGCACCCGTGAACACGCCGCGAAAGCGATCAAAGCCTGCGCTTCCTCCGCCACGATCATCAATCCGCCTTTGCCCAACAGTCGTTCATAGCTCTCGGCTTGAGCAAAGACCGGGGAGTATTCCTGATCCAGAGTCAGAATCGCATCGATATCACCGGGTCGCCCCGCGCGGAGTGTAAAGCTCACGCGCGCAAAGCTTTCCAGACGTCGCCCTTGATCGAAGGGTTTTCAAGCATGTCGCGAGTTGAGGAAATCGCGCGCCGGGCACAGGGAATAGCCAGATCCGCAATGAGCTTTCTGCTGGCATTGCCCAGACAGATCAGCTCCACGCAGGCGTTCTCGTCCAGCTGACGAGAGAGAAAGCCCTGCAGCGCCGCCGTCGCGTCATCAGCACTCAGACCGAGCTGGGCGTTATCGTGGAGGGGCCACCGGAACTCCGTTACCGCGACGGCAGCTTCATCTTTTACAGGGTGCTCCAGGGCCCGGGCCATCGCCGCGACGAGCTGGAGCTGATCCTGAGCCAGCGCCTCATCGCCCAATTCTTCCAGCCATAAACGCCCTTTGGTGATCAGGGCCGCGAGGCGAAACCGTGGAGCGGAATCTTGACGGGCGGCTCCCTTTGTCTCCCGGGCTGACGCCGTGTCGGTCGCAGCCCCGGGCGCGGGCTTCTGGCGATCAATATCCTGACGAAGGAATTCCCGTAGCGCCTGCGCGGCGGGTGACGAGGTTTTTTGCGGGGCTGTTATCGGCGCTATCGGCGCGGCCTGTTCCTGCGGCTCGGCGGCCCCTGCCATCCTGACGGATTCTTTTAAAGTGATCTTTGACGTCACCGCGGCACCGGGCAATACGCGACGGGTCACGTAGACGGGCACTCCCATAGCCTGAAGGTAGCGAAGTCGACGGATTTCCTGAGATGCGTCCATGGCGTCAGTTTACCACCGGCGGGTAAGCATCAGAGCAGCCGCCAGCCGTGGAGGTTAAAAAAACGGACCGCGGAGCGGGCAAACCAGCGAATGTGCTGGCTCCCCTTTCGGGCGGCGAAGCCTCCGTGATGAACGATCCGCATCCCCGGCAGGAACACGAGTTCTCCACGGCTCTTGAGTCGTCGGGAAAGATCGAAGTCCTCAAAGTACATAAAAAAGCGCTCGTCAAAGCGCCCCACCGCCGTAAAGGCCTCGCTGCGACACAACAGGCAGGCACCGCTGAGCAAGGTCACGGGCCGGGGATCCTCAGCCACCGCGTCGCGATACTCATAATAGGCCAGACGGCGGGAAAACAGCTGTCGAAGACCGGCGAGGGGCAGGCCCCGGAGCAGCAAATCCAGCACCGAGGGATAGCGTTTACAAAGATATTCGCGGCTGCCGTCACCACGCTCGCAGTAGGGATTCAGCGCAACCACCTCATCGTGAGACTCCAGATAGCCCAGCGCCTCTCTGAGGGCGTCGGCCGCGAGCTCGACATCGGGATTGAGAATCAGAAAATAACGCCCGGGCTGCAGGCGGGAAAGCTGATTGTGCCCCCCACCAAAGCCGCTGTTTTTATCTGAACGGTGCAAGGCAAAACATAGAGAGGGGCTCTCAGCGATGGCCATATCGGACAGCAGCGCTTGGAGTTTCTCGTAATAATCAGGCGCGGAGCAGTTGTCGAGAAGGGTGATGGCAACGGGTTCTGGTAAAAACTCTTCCAGGGCAGCCACACTCACGAGGAGGCTGTTGAGCGTGATACGTAACTGATCGAGGCAGCTGTTATGGACCACGATGGAGACACTCAGTGTCGGTGCATTGCTGGCCTCGGTTATCATCGGGCGGATACTAGCAGCTGCCTTGCACCCCTGCACCGGGTCCGGGACCACGTACCGTCACGAAAGAGAAAAAAACATTGAACGATGAGCTGAAAACACCGCAACGCCGAAAGTGGGGCTTTGGCCCCGGGCTTCTCGTCGCTGCGGCCTTCGTAGGTCCGGGAACCATCGCCACAGCAAGCGCCGCCGGCGCGGGCTATGGCTACGCTCTGTTGTGGGCACTGCTGTTCTCGGTGCTGGCCACCATGGCGCTCCAGGAAATGAGTGTCCGGCAGGCCATCATCACGGGCAAGGGCCTGGCAACAACACTGCGGGAGGCTTTAGCAGGGCACTGGCTCGGCCGCGGCGCCATCCTCCTGGTGGTTGCCGCGATCGGATTGGGAAACGCAGCTTACGAGTCCGGCAACATTGCCGGCGCCGCCATCGCCCTGGAGAGCGTCTCGACTATCGGGACCCCGGTCTGGGCTCTGGGCATCGGTGGCGCCTCCGCAGCCCTGCTGTTCCTCCCGGCCTACCAACAGCTGGAGCGGGTGCTGATTGCCCTGGTGCTCTTGATGAGCATCATTTTTGTCGCCAGCGCGGTGCTTCTTCGCCCGGACTGGTCCGCCCTGTTTCAGGGCTTCACCCCGCGGCTCCCCGAAGGCTCCCTGACGACGGTGATCGCGCTCATTGGAACCACGGTTGTGCCCTACAATCTTTTCTTACAGGCAAACGCGGCCCGGGAGCACTGGGCAGACGAGCCAGACCGCGATCTCGCCCTATCCTCGGCCCGCCTCGATACCGTGCTTTCGGTGTCCCTGGGTGGCCTCGTTACCCTGGCGATTGTCAGTGCCGCCGCCATGACGTTTTTCGCTCAGGGTCTGGCATTTGAGCCCGATAAAATCACTACGCAGCTGGAGCCGGTCCTCGGCTCAGCCGGGCGCTACGTATTTGCGGCGGGACTGTGCGCAGCGGGACTCACCAGCGCCATAACCGCCCCCCTTGCCGCAGCCTACGCCGTCTGTGGCGCCCTGGGTCTTACGGACACCCTGCGCGGCGGTGCTTTTCGTGTGATTGCCCTGGCGGTTGTGTTCACCGGTACTGTGTTTGCGGCAACGGGGGCGCGACCCCTCAGCCTCATCGTTTTTGCCCAGGCAGCCAATGGCCTGCTCCTGCCGATCATCGCTGTGATCCTCGTGTGGCTGATGAACAATCGCAGGCTCCTTGGCGACGCCACCAATGGCTGGCGAAGCAACCTCCTGGGGGTGATCGTTATCGGCGTAACCCTGGGTCTGGGTGCGAACAAGTTGGCGGGTCTAATTGGTTGATAGGTCACCGCAGGACAAAAAGTTTGTGTAAAAAATTACAAAAACGCGCTATCGCCATGTTATTTATCATTTTTTCTATGATTAGCCATGGATTGTGGTAGCCTGTCTAGCGTAGCTGAACCCTGTCGGTATAGAGTAGGCAGGCATCAGGTAGCCAACCAGCGGGAGTGGGAGCGGTCCGGTACCGCCGAAGAGCGGCTCGGCCATCCCCAGAGGGGACGATAATGATTAAGGGCCTTCGCACACTGTGCAGCCGAAGGGGCGCCGTAGGCGTCGTCATGAGCGCTATGCTCGCAGTTTTGAGCGCCTGCGGAGGCGGTGGCGGCAGCGGCGGCGGTGGGGGTTTCCTTCCCGGCGACGGTGACAGCGATCTCACTTCTTACACCATCACTCTTACGACCGTTGATGCCAGTGGTAATCCTACTACCGAAGTCAGCGAAACCTTTCCGGTAACACTTCGTGTGGAAGTGAAAGAAGACACCTTTGACGCTCCAGCAGTCAGCGGACTGGTAGTCCTCGCGACTGCTGACTTTGCAGTTGTGTCGCCTGCAAACGGCCAGGCTCTTACGAATTCTGAGGGCATCGCAGAATTAGAGATTCAAGCAGGCCCGACTCTTGGGGCAGATACAATAACCGTGACGGCTGAAAGTCCAGCAGAAACTGTAACTGCGACTATTGGCATTGAGATTACTCGGACCGGACTAACCTTAGGCCATTTTAGTGGTACCAGCTTTATCGCCAATCAGATTGGCTTAAGCAATACAGATTTGGCGTTTAGAGGCACCGCCGAAGTTCGTCTTGCAGTCGTGGACGAAGAAGGTCAGGCAGTAACAGGCATCCAGCAAATTAGACTCTCAAGTGCTTGCTCGTTAAGTGGGCAGGCCAGATTTAGACCTCTGGGAGACACGAGCGACGGAACGACTACCCTCACTGTCGAAACCACAGACGGACTCGCTCAGGCAGAGTATGTATCGGGCAGTTGTGAGGCTGGCGACGAATTGAGCGCAGAACTCATTGGCGGTGACTCATCGGCCAGCGGGACAGTCACAATTGCCTCGAGAGACGCAAACTACATTGGATTTTTCTCCTCTGACCCCTCTGAGGGCCAGGAAGGTACGGACCGAACGATACTGGCGCTGCGCGGCACGGGTGGACCGGGTCGACCTGAGGTTGCGACGGTCACATTCGAAGTTTTAGAGTCGGCGGTAGTACTTGCTACGGGAGATCCTCAACCCGGTGAACCTGGCTATATCGACCTTGATGGCCGCGCACCGCTCTCGGGCATCAATGTTAACTTCGAGCTCACAAATGAGCTTGGAGGCGTAACTTTGCTTAACTCCTCCGCCGTCACAGACTCGCAAGGTCTTGCGGTAGTCGAAGTTCTAGCAGGCAGCGTACCCTCCTCCACTCTAGTTATCGCTAGTTTTGAAGCACAATTGGAGTCAGGAGCGTCGGCACCCCAATCGGCAACATCCAACCAAATAGTTGTCAGTACCGGAATCGCGGACCAGAATTCTTTAAGCCTCAAGGCGGAGGAATACTACGTTCCTTATGCGGCTGACGTTGATGGCATATCCGTAGTAATCACAGCGCAGGTCGCGGATAAGTTCAACAACCCTGTCCCAGATGGAACCAGTGCGGTTTTCACTACCGAGTACGGAGATATCGACGCATCCTGCCTAACCGGCGAGAGCAATGGCGCTCGATATCAAAGCTTAATAGACACAAGTCCTCCGCCCAGAGGTACTTGCCGTGTTTTGTGGGTAAGCCAAAATCCGCGGTTCCCCACGCTTAACGCCTCGGCACTACAGACAATCGAAGACGATGGCAGCTATTCCTGCGCCAGTTTCATAGGCGTCGATGGCCCATGCCCAGACGATCTTGGTGCAGGCAGAGGACTTCGTTCGACGGTATCCGTTACCGTCCTAGGAGAGGAGTTTTTCGTTGATGCCAACGGCAACGGGCAGTACGACGAGTTCGAGTCGTTTGAAAATCTGCCGGAAGCATTTAACGACCACAACGAGGATGGCGTTTATACCCCTGAGCTGGGCCCCAATTGTCCACCACCGAGCACCTCGGAAAACTGCGCAGCGGCTGGTGCTGAAGAGGAGTTTGTAGACCTCAACGGAGACGGCATCTACAGCTTGAACGTTGATCCAAGCACAGGGGAAGGTGTCTACAACGGGAGCCTCTGCCCCGAGAGTGGGGACGGAGTCTTTTGTAGTCGATCTCTGGTGAATACCCGGCGCGACCTCGTGCTGACCTTAACCTCCCGTGCCTTTAATTTGTTTGTTGGAATCGTTGACGCTACGCCTCCGGCCAGCCAGGACGATAGTTTCAGTGAAGGCAACCAATACAGGCTTTACATCTCCGATCTTTACAACAACAGCCCTGCAGCAGGGGTCTCAAGTCCAAACACTCCAGCTGCCAACGGCACGATTATCGAGTTGTCAGCGTTAGGAGATTGTCAATTCACTGAGTTCACTGACGGATACGTGAGCGGTTCACAAGCAAGCGTGACCGTCACCGAGAAAAATGGTGAGGTCGGTGCATTTGAGATGAGCTTGGCAGTGACGGGAGAGCCCACGGGCCAAGGCGGGCAAGTTGTCGTGACCGCGCAGGGCCCCGGCATCAAAGCGCGGGATGCTGCAAACGCCACTCCCCCGCAACCAGCAGCCACTACTCGACAGGAAGAGGTAGAAATTGCGCGTTTTCCCTGCAGAGTGTTCGTGGGAGATAACGATCTGGTACCGGGGGGCTAAAAACTGCTCTGAGGGGCTTTGCCGAAACCCCAAAACGATAATGGGGCTTAAATTTTACTTTAAGCCCCATTCTTAATCACTTAATGTCGCTGAACCATCCCGTTTCAACCAGTTCGCGCTTCCGGTCACTCCATCACGCTGAACAACAGCGCCAGCTTCTTGGTTCTTGATAAGGTCTGAAGAAACTCCCGGGCGGCGGGCGTATTACGCATTAAATCCGAAAAGCCCGGCATCGCGCTGAAGTCCTGGCCATCCAGCTCGATAAAGGCCATGCGCCAGTCGTTGTACTCGCGGTTCTGTATGGGCCCCTCTGTCACCACCTCTACTCTCTCGTGCCGAAAATCCTTGCTGATCTTCTCAAAAAGGGCCTTCACTTCCTCTTTGGCGCCCTCCAGAACCTGAAAAAAAGAGTCCTGTCGGTGCAGCAGCACGCCGGTAACGCCCAGTTGCGCGTTCTTCTCCCGCGCGACCTCAAGGATATCGAGCATCTGCGCATTGTCCAAAGGCCTCGTTTGGGTACTAACATAGCCAAGGCTGTACAAGGCGGGCTCCTTAAGCGACTCAACGTCGCTGTCTGATTGTCTGTCGGGCTTGCCGGATTGCTTCGCCACTGGCCCTCCCCGGCACACGTGGTTACGCCTGGTGGACAGCTGCGCATACGATCATACAGCAAAACTGCAATTAGGCCTTGAGAATTTCAGTATAGTTAACTATTCTTGACAATATAATAGTCAAGTTTAGTTGACACTTTTTGAGCGAAGGCGCCGCGACAGGCTGCCTGTACAAATTAAGCCAAGCTGAGAGAACTGCCCATGAACGCACCGATGCAAACCGCCAAGATCAACGACACTACCGAACAGGCTGTGCGCAGCGAGTTGCTCGCTCCCCGATTTTACCGCACCGACTACAACTCCGTGGGTAAGATCGATGTGGAGCCCGTGCGTCAGCAATGGGACGCCATGATGGAGGAATACAAGGAAGACCGGAACCGCGGCCATTTCCGCCAGGAGTTCGAGTACGATGCCACCACCCTCACCAGCGATCCGGAACTTCACGAGGAGTTCATCGACTTTCTTACCAGCTCCATTACCGCCGAATACTCGGGCTGCGTGCTCTACCAGGAAATCAAGAAGAACATTGATAACCCCGAGATCGCCGACCTCATGGGCTACATGGCGCGCGATGAGTCCCGCCACGCGGGTTTCATTAACAAGGCACTGAAGCAACTGGGCGTTGCGGTGGATCTGGGCTTTCTGAAGCGACAAAAGGAATACACCTACTTCAGACCCAAATTCATTTACTACGCCACCTATCTTTCAGAAAAAATTGGCTACGCGCGTTACATCACCATCTATCGCCACCTTGAGAAGCATCCCGAGCAGCGTTTTCATCCGATCTTTAACTGGTTCATGGAATGGTGCAACGACGAATTCCGCCACGGGGAATCCTTTGCCCTCATGATGCGCGCGCAGCCCGAGCTCCTTAGGGGCCACAACAAGCTGTGGATTCGCTTCTTTATTCTGGCAGTCTATTCCACAATGTATGTTAGGGATCACAATCGACCCAAGCTCTACGAAGCCCTGGGCATGGATCCCACGGAATTTGATTTTCGGGTCTTTGACATCACTACGGCCATCACCCAGCAGGTATTCCCCCTGTCCCTGAATACCGACGACCCACGCTTCCGCCGGGGACTGGAGCGACTCCGGGATATCAGTGCGAAAGTTTCGGCTACCAAAGAGCGCGGCGGGGTAATGGGCCGCATCAAGGCTGCCGGTCTGTCTCTGTCAGCGGGACTGGTCTTTGCGCGGCTCTACTGCCTTCCTGCCAAGCACCACGAACTGCCCGAAGACTTCCGCATGGAACCGAGCTGGTAACAGGCTGACGGCGCACAACATTTGCGGCAGAGCTTCTCTGCCCGAATTTCCACACATTCCCACAGGATTCCCACAGAAATAACGTGGGTAGCCTCTCAGCCATGCCAGCGGCTGCCATATCCCATGAGATGAGCTATACCCGCGGCCGCCAGGGCCAAGCCCAGAAACTCCTCGGGCGCGTCTGATTGTGCCAGTCGCAGGGCGATGACAAGAAAGGCGCCCGCCATCAGCGGCGACAACCAGGCTCGCGGCGGCGAACCCACCCCGCGCCAATAACGGACACTCAGGAACAGAAATTCACAGCAGACCAGTACCAGAATCAATTCGGCGGCATGACCGCTGGCTAGAAAGTCCTTGATTACAGGTAACATACCCGGACCATCCTTAGAGCCGTCAGGTGCAAGGAGGCTGCGTCAGCCCGGGGGTCAGGCGCGCGCCAGCCCCAGTAACTCCGCAAGATCCTTGAAGAAGATTTTTACATGGGCCGTGGGGCGCTCTCGGACGAGTTCCTTTTGCGTATAGGACTGCCAGGTGAGGTATTGGATATCCGGGTCGCGGCACATTTTCACGAACTTCTCCCGGCGCTTGTCGCTGCCATACCAGAAGCGCTGGAGCAGCCCCAATACAAAAAACACCTTCCCGTGAAGTTTCATAAAACGCTTTCGCGCGGTTTTCAGGGCGGCGGGATCGTGACTGAGAAGAAAGGCCTCTACGGCGTCAGCGGCGAGACGCCCTCCCAGAAGCGCATAGTAAATGCCCTCTCCCGACGCCGGCGCCACCACGCCGGCGGAATCGCCCGCCAGAAGCACGGCTCGGCCGTCATCCCAGCGCTTCAGGGGTTTCATGGGAATAGGCGCACCCTCCCGGCGCACGGTTTTGGCCGTGTCGAGACCCACGTCTTTACGCAGCATCTCCACCGCCGCCGTGGCGGAATAATTCTTCTGGGCACTGCCTGTACCAATGCTGGCATGCTTGCCGTGGGGAAACACCCAGGCATAAAAATCCGGGGACAAACGCCCCTGGTACCAGACGTCACAGCGGGTTTCCTGATAGTCCGCTCCCTGCTCCGGCGTGGGTGCCTCTACGATCTCGTGATAAGCGAACACACACTTGAGCTTGTCGCCGCCGGGAATGCATTGAGCGCCCACCCGGGACTTGGCACCGTCGGCGCCGATAACGGCCCGTGCAATCACCTCGTGCTCTCCGCCACTGCCGGACTTATCGAGATAGCGCAGGCGCACGCGCCCGTCATCCTGATAGAAAAGCGATTTGTAGGCACCGATTTGCAGGGTCGCCCCCGCCTCGACGGCGCGCTCCCGAAGAAAGGGATCAAACTTATCGCGATCCACCATGGCCACATAGGTATCGCCCACGGGCATATCTACCCGCTGATCCGCAGGCGAAATCATCCGCGCGGAGCGGATCCTGGCGACAATCTGCTCCGCCGGAATATTGAATTGCTCCACCGCGCGCGGGGGAATGGCGCCACCGCAGGGCTTGATGCGAAAGCCACGCTCGATAAGCAGGACTTTCTTTCCCGACTTACTCAGGTCATAGGCAGCGGTCGCACCCGCGGGGCCACCGCCGACAACGACCACGTCGTATTCGGGCAAACTATTCATCGAAGACTCATCGTGCATCAAGCACCTCCACCATCGCGATCTCACCAAAGCTCGGCACCGGGCGCTGAGCGCCTGACTCCGCCGGTCGCAATCGCATACCGATTCCCGCGGCGACGACGAACATCACCGCCTCGAGACTGAAAACCAGGCCATAGGCCATAACAGGATCGCCAATAAAAATGCGACTCACATCAATGGCGACCGTTCCAAGAAAACCACCCAGGGCAAATGCAATCGCCTGCGACGCCCCCCAGAGCCCCATGCGCAAACCCTCGGCGCCGGCTTTTCCGGCACTTGCGAGACTCATCATGGAAGCGATGGCAGCAACGGCGAAAGCACCGTTAGCGACACCTAAGAGAAAGACATTTCCACCGAGAGGCCAGGTGCCGGGGAAGCCTCCGCCTACGGCAATTGCCGCCAGAAACACAGCGGATGCGAGACAACCGCCGATAGTCCAGTGCCGCAAAACCGCGGTATCGGCGTTCTTGCGGATCATCGTTGCCGCCGCCACGAGAATCATCCCCAGCAATACCCCGCCGTGCTGCAATCCCGACAGGGATGTGGACTCTCCCGGCGTCATAGAGAAAACCGTGCCCGCAAAGGGCTCAAGAATCAGGTCCTGGGCGCTGTAAGCGAGCATGGAGACAAACACAAAAATCGTGAAACGCCGGGCTTCGGGCTCCTGCCAGACCTCCCGGAGCGCCCTGGAGAAACTGCCGTGACGCGCGCTGAGCGCCTCGCGATCCTGATGACTCAGGGCCGTTTTCGGCTCCAGTCGAAATACCGACACAAGGGTCAGCAACAGAGCAATCGCTGATACCGTCGCCGTAACCGCGAGTAAGCGCATAGGTGTAAAGGGATCAAGGTACTGCCCCGCCACGCCGGCGGTCACAGCAAAGCCTGCAATCATCATGATCCAGACAATGGTCGCGGCGGCCGCTTTGCGATGGGGTGCTACATGCTTTGCCAGGGTTACGAGGGTCGATGTTCCTGCGGCGCTGGCTCCCAGACCAATAGCAACAAAGGCCAGCGTTGAGACCACCAGCCCCCAGAACAGGTCCGTGGCTATCAACACGGTGCCCGCAGCAGCCGCAACACCTCCGAAAGCAAGCACAGCCATGCCGCCGATAATCCATCCCGTTGTTCGGCCACCCACATCCGAGCCGTGACCAAAGCGGGGGCGGGACATCTGCACCGCGTGGTGAATCCCTACGAGAATGCCCGGGAGCATGGCAGGGAGCGCCAGCTCCACGACCATCACACGATTAATCACCGTCGTTGTTAAAACAATAATGGCACCCAGACTGGTTTGCACCAGACCCAGGCGAACAATCCCCGCCCAGCTCAGCCCGAGCGACGTCGTCATAGCCAGGACACCGTGCCACGGAGCGCGAAAGCGCTGAGCATCATGCCCAGAACATAAAGCGTCACACCCGTACCGTTGTACCAGGGGGCCAGACCGAGGGGATCTTTAAGCATCTTGATCATCGCAAGACCCTGTGAAACCAGGGAACAGGCAATACCCGCCGCGGCGACCACGTGACCCCACTGAAAGAGCAAGGCGATAACCACCACCTGCGGAACGGCCATCACCACGCAGGCGAGGCGGGCAGCGCGGTCTGCACCGAGACTTGCGGGAAGGGACTTGATCCCGATACGGCGATCCCCCTCGATGGATTTGAAGTCGTTAAGAGTCATGATGCCGTGGGCGCCCAGACTATAGAGACCCGCCAGCATGAGAATCTGGGGCGACGGCATGACACCGCCGAGCATCACCGCAGCGCCGGTTATCCAGGCAAGCCCCTCGTAGCTGACGCCCACCGCCAGATTGCCATACCAGCCATTCAGCTTGAGTCGCAGGGGTGGGGCACTGTAGGCCCAGGCCAGGAAAAGCCCCACCAGGGTCGCTCCAAACACCCAGGTTCCCAGAAGGGCGCTGAAACCCAGAGCCAGTATCGACCAGGCAATGGCGTAGTAAAGCCCCCACTCCCCCGGCACTCTGCCCGAGGGGATAGGGCGGTTTGGCTCGTTGATGGCATCGACATGACGGTCGAACCAGTCGTTGACGATTTGACTGCCGCCGCACACCAGGGGTCCCGCCAGGATCACACCCGCGACGACCAGCGCCGGATTCTCACCAAGAGACTGCCCTGAAGAAACTGCACCACACACAAACGCCCACATGGGTGGGAACCAGGTAATGGGCTTTAACAGTTCAATAAGCGCTTTGGGCTCGGGAAAAGCGCGGGGAGGCGTCGTAAGGTCGGCAGGCTGCATGAGGTGTAATATAGAACCGACACTTTATAGTGTCAATTTTAATTGACGCTTTTATACTACTTTAATCTGTACACCTGAATAAGGCTCCTACGAGGTCATCAGATGATAAGTGCCGCCGATCGCCAAACTCCTCACCGAGGATCGTCATCGCCACCGATATTGAAGCGACGCAGCTTTGCGTACAGGGATTGACGGGAGAGACCCAGCAACTCCGCGGCCGACGCACGATTATCCTGGGTGACCTCCAGTGCCGTCTCGATACAAAGCGCTTCGATGAGATCAGTGGACTCACGAACAAGATCCTTGAGAGGAACCCGCCCTACCCGCTGGGTCACCTGCTCGATCGAGCCGGGCAACTTCGCCGATACGGGGTGATCCCGCGCCACACGACGCTCAACATCGCGAATAAAGAGGGCATAGTCCGCACCATCGGGCTCATCCAGGCGACAGGCAGAAATCTCCACCTCGGCGGGGCTACCGGCCTGGGGCATGAGCGTAGAAGAGAAGAGCTTAACGACGGACTTATCGCGCAGGTTGGACAGCAGCACACTGAGGTCCACACCGCTGCGTCCGAGCCAGCGGTCGGCGGAATGGCCGATGGCCTGCTCCTCAGCCACCAGTTGCGCAAGCTCCAGAAAACTATTGTTGACGGCCATGATCCGGCCCTCGGTATCCGTCAGCACCACCGCATCCGGCGCGTTACGCACCATCTCCTGAAGGTGGACGCCGCTGACCGCACCGGGGCTATGCACCGCGGCATCCCGGGTGCCCAGACGGAGAAGGAAGCGCTCCTCCCCTGCCTGGCGCAAAAAGCTCGCAGACACATCAACGCGGGTCTCGCCATCCTCCAACAACAGATTATGCAGCTGAGAGCGACCCACGGTGCGTGTTTCAGCCATCATGTCCTGGAGCGCGCGAGCGGAATCTCCATCGAGACCTCGAGGGAACACCTTACCCACCAGCCCCTTATCGCCCTCGGAGAGAAGCTCCACCGCGCGGGGATTGGCTTCCAGCACCCGAGAACTCAGGGCGTCGAGGACAAGCACCGCATCTCCCACCATGTCGAACAGGCGTCGGTAACGGGTTTCCACCTGACGCAAACGCCAATAATCCTGCTCCAGGGCCTGCTGGGCATTCACCAACTGCTGACGCAGACTGACGTCGGAGCGGAGGTCCTGCCCCACGAAAAAGATTTGTTCCGCCTCGCCAGCCATAACCTGATACTGCACAGGCAGGCCGTCGGGCACACCCTCAAGACGATGGACAAGATCCACACGACCATCGCGACCCTGCATTGCCTGCACCAGGGCGTTGTCTACCCGATCGATGCGATCCTCACTGCCATCAAGGAGCGTGTCGGACAGCGATGAACCCACCCACAGATCCGCAAGATCTTCGGGCAGCTCGGCACTCCAGGATTCGACCCCCAGAATAACGCCGCCCTTATCCAGCGTGAGCGCAAGATCCGCGACGCGCGAGAGGAGACCGGCCAACACAGGCTTAGGTTGCTTGGCTAGCAAAAACGCTCATCCAAAAAGTAGACAAAAATACGACAAGAGACGCCGTACACCCAGAAAAGGTAGGCGGCGGGCGTAATTATGGCACGCGTAAAGCATGGTTAACACCGTTGCCAAGACCCATAGATTTACAGTAAAGACCAGCGACCAGGAAGTGTCAATTCTTTTACACGCATCAATGTGTAAATTATAATTGACATAGAGGGCTGCCAGCACTACATTCATCCATGAATAGGCAAGCAAAGGCAGAGGTCTGCTTAATGGCTTCACAAAACAAGCAGGGAAGGCAAAACGCGCCGCTATATACGCCGGAACAACGGCAGCGCCGCGACGCCACTCGCTGGACGTTGATACAGGGATTACTCGCACCCCTGCAGTTTTTAGTTTTTCTTATCAGCCTGATATTGGTGATCAACTACCTGATCAACGGCTCAGGTCTCGAAGCCGCCGCAACATCCGTGGTCATCAAAACGATCGTGCTTCTGACCATCATGGTGACCGGCGCGATCTGGGAAAAAGTTGTCTTCGGACAATACCTGTTTGCCCCGGCGTTTTTCTGGGAGGACGTGGTCAGCTTTGGCGTCATCGCGCTTCATGTGGCCTATGTGCTGTGCTGGCTTGCGGGCTACGGAACGCCCCAGCAACAGATGTGGATTGCCCTTGCGGCCTACGCCACCTACGTCGTTAATGCTGCACAGTTCCTGCTGAAACTGCAGGCTGCGCGCCGGGACGAGCCCACCGTCGACATGCAACTGGAACTACAAGGCGCGCTTAAATGACCGAGGCGGTACTCGCGACGGACAACAGGGCGGCTTCCACCGCACCGGCCATCACCGTTGAACGCGGCCAACGCGCCGTTTTCTGCGGCCTCACTTCTATTGTGTGGCTCCATCGCAAAATTCAGGATGCGTTCTTCCTGGTGGTGGGCTCCAGAACCTGCGCTCACCTCCTCCAATCCGCAGCGGGCGTCATGATTTTCGCCGAGCCACGCTTTGCGACGGCGATTCTCCAGGATCGCGATCTTGCGGGGATGGCCGACTGTCATGAAGAGCTGGATCGCGTGGTGGAAGAGCTCCTGTCTCGCCGCCCCGAAATAAAAACACTTTTTCTGGTGGGCTCCTGTCCGTCGGAAGTCATCAAGCTGGACCTCAATAACGCCGCCAGTCGCCTTCAAAGCCGTCATAGCGGGCGGGTACGCATGGTGGCCTACAGCGGCAGCGGCATCGAAACCACCTTCACCCAGGGCGAGGACAAGTGCCTCACGGAGTTGGTTGAGTCGGCCAGGGCACCCGTAAACGGAAGCCAGAAGGAAAGTCCCGCTCTGATTATTGCGGGCACGCTTTCAGACATTGTGGAAGACCAGTTTCAGCGTCTTTTTGACGAACTGGGTATCGGCCCCATCGCCTTTTTACCGGCCCGAAGCGGCGACGCCATGCCCCGCGCCGGATCCAATACGCGGGTTTTGCTGGCTCAGCCCTATCTCACAGAAACCGCGCAGGCTCTCAGAGGCCAGGGTGCCAAGGTGCTCAATGCGCCCTTCCCCCTTGGCGCCGAGGGTAGCCTGCTGTGGCTAAAGGCGGCAGCGGACGAATTCGGTGTGAGCGATGAACGCTTCGAAGAAGTCACCGCTGCACCTCTGGCCCGTGCCCGTCAGGCCGTCGGTTATCAGCGGGAGAAACTCCGGGGCAAACGCATCGCTTTTTTGCCGGACTCCCAACTCGAGTTATCCCTCGCACGCTTTCTCGCGCGGGAATGCGATATGAACGTTGAATCCATTACCACGCCGTTTCACGACCCGCAGATTATGGCGAGTGAACTCGCCCTCTTCGGCGAGCATCCCGACATGATTGAGGGCGGCGACCTTGAGTCGCGCCTGGACCATGTGCGCGCACTGCGACCGGATCTCACGGTCTGCGGCATGGGCATTGCCAATCCCCTGGAAGCCGAGGGTTTGCGCAGCAAGTGGTCCATCGAACTGATCTTCAGTCCCATACAGGGCTTTGACCAGGCGGGTGACCTCGCCGGCCTGTTCTCCCGCCCCCTGGCGCGCGCAGCGCAGTTGGAGGTTTAGAGCATGGAACTGTCCCTCTGGACCTACGAAGGCCCACCCCACGTCGGGGCCATCCGCATTGCAAACTCCATGCGCGGCGTTCACCTGCTCCTCCACGCCCCCCAGGGGGATAGCTACGCCGATCTTTTATTTACCATGATCGAGCGGGATAACCACCGCCCCCCGGTCACCTACACAACGTTTCAGGCACGGGATCTTGGCAGCGACACCGCTGAACTGGTGCTGCGCAGCATTCATGCGGCGGTGGAAAAACACAAACCCCAGGTTTTGCTTGTGGGCGATTCCTGTACCGCCGAGCTGATTCAGGATCAACCGGGGTCCCTGGCGAGCAGCAGCGGCTTATCGGTGCCGGTAGTTCCCGTTGAGATGCTGGCCTATTCCCGCAAAGAAAACTGGGGTGCCGGTGAGACTTTTTACAGCCTGGTGAGGGGACTTTTGCAAAATCGCGTGCCCGCACCAGGTAGCGAAGCACCGCCTCGCACGAACGAACAACCCAGCGTCAATCTTCTGGGACCGAGCTCTCTGGGCTTTCGCTGTCGCGACGACGTACGTGAAGTCACCCAGCTGCTCAACGATATGGGCGTTCGCGTCAACGTCTGTGCGCCCCTTAATGCCTCGCCGCACGACTTGCTGCGCCTTCCCGAGGCCGATGCCAACGTCTGCCTTTACCCGGAGATCGCGGGACCGGCCTGCGACTGGCTCCACCGCAATTTCAAGCAACCCACGATCAAAACCGTACCTATTGGTGTCGGGGCCACGCGGGAATTTGTTGCGGAAGTGGCAAAGACCCTGGGCATAGACCACACGCCGGATAGCGAGGCGTCACGCCTGCCCTGGTACTCACGCTCCGTGGACTCGACCTACCTTACGGGCAAACGAGTGTTTGTCTTTGGCGATGCCACGCATACGGTGGCGGCCGCCCGCATTGCCCACGAAGAGCTGGCATTTGAAGTGGTCGGCATGGGTACCTACTCCCGCGAGCAGGCACGATCCGTGCGCGAAGCCGCCAAGGAACTGGGTCTTGAGGCATTAATCAGCGACGACTATCTCGAGGTCGAACGCGTGATCAGCGAGCTGCAGCCGGAGTTGGTCCTCGGCACACAGATGGAGCGGCATATTGCCAAGCGTCTGGGCGTGCCCTGCGCGGTGATTTCTACACCGGCGCATGTTCAGGACTATCCCGCACGCTACTCCCCGCAAATGGGCTATGAAGGCGCCAACGTGATCTTCGATAGCTGGGTGCATCCCCTGATGATGGGCCTTGAAGAACACCTCCTAGCGATGTTCCGCGATGACTTTGAATTTAACGACGGCGCCCAGCCGTCCCATTTGGCTGCTGAGGGCGTTAGCACCCGCAGTGAAGCGCCCGCGGTAAACGATGCCAGCCACGGCGAAGACGACACAGGCGCCAGCGCTGAGCTGACCTGGGATCTCAACGCAGAGCGGGAACTCCGCAAAATTCCGTTTTTTGTGCGGGGTAAAGCCAAACGCAATACCGAAAGATTTGCCGCAGACAACGGCGTAAACGTGATCAAAGTGGATACGCTCTATGAAGCAAAAGCCCACTATAGCCGCTAAAACAGCTGTGACAGCGCCGGAAAAAGACGCGCTGAACTTTGTCGTCATTACCCTGGATAACCACGTCACCAGCAGTATTTCCCGTGCCGCAAAGGATCTCCAGAAAGACGCCCCGGGACTCAGGGTAAAGGTCCACGCCTCCGCCGACTGGAATGGGGAAAACGAAGCCTTAAAACGCTGCAAAGCCGACATTGCCACAGGTGACATTGTTCTGGTCACCATGATGTTCATGGAAGATCAGATCAATGCGGTGCTACCGGCGCTTCAGGAGCGCAGAGATCACTGCGATGCCATGATCTGCGCCATGTCCGGCGCCGAAATCATGAAGCTCACGCGCATGGGCAAGTTTTCCATGGACGGAGAAGCCACCGGCGCCGTGGCTCTCCTCAAGCGTCTGAGAGGCAACACCGGCAAGGCGAAAAAACCACCCGGTGCCCAGCAGCTTACGGTGCTCCGACAACTACCCAGAATTCTTCGCTTTATCCCGGGCACGTCCCAGGATGTCAGAGCCTATTTTCTGACCCTGCAATACTGGCTCGCGGGCTCGGAAGAAAACCTCCGTCGAATGATCGCCTACCTAACCGATCGCTATGCCAGCGACGAGCGCAGTGCTTTTAAGGGAACCCTCAAAGCCGGGAACCCTGTCGATTATCCCGACGTAGGACTCTACGACCCCCTCGCCAAGAAACCCATCTTCGAAAAACTTGGACGGCAGTCCTCCAGAAAAAACCAGATCGGTACCGTGGGCTTGCTGATCATGCGCTCCTATGCGCTGGCAGATAACACCGCCCATTACGATGCGGTGATTGCAGCTCTTCGGGCGCGCGGCCTGAAAGTCATCACCGCTTTTGCCAGCGGGCTGGATGCCCGCCCCGCTGTGGACGCCTATTTCATGAAAGATGGCGAGCCCAGCATCGACTTGCTGCTATCCCTGACGGGGTTTTCCCTGGTCGGCGGTCCCGCTTACAACGATTCCAAGGCAGCGGAAGCCATGCTCGCCTCCCTGGACGTGCCCTACATAGCGGCCCACGCCCTGGAGTTTCAAAGTATTGAGCAATGGGAAACATCGGGGCACGGCCTCATGCCCGTTGAGGCCACCATGATGGTGGCAATACCCGAACTCGACGGCGCCAGCGTGCCCTCCATCTTCGGTGGCCGCTCAGATCTCGCCTCCCAGACAACAGCCAATGGCGACACCCACGCCATGCAGCCCCATACGGAACGGGTTGATGCCCTGGCTGATCGCGCCCTCCGTCTGGTGGAACTGCGCAAGACACCGAAAGATGAGCGTCGCGTAGCCATGGTGATCTTTAACTTCCCGCCCAATGCAGGGAACACGGGGACCGCCGCGAATCTATCCGTCTTTCAGTCGCTCATGAACACCCTTCGGGCGCTCCGCGAGGACGGTTATCGCGTTGATCTCCCTGAATCTGTGGATGCCCTTCGCGAAGCCATTGTGGAAGGTAACGCCGCGCGCTACGGCGCCATGGCCAATGTCCACACCCTGATTTCCTCGGATGACCATGTCACCCGGGAACCGCATCTGGAAGAAATTGAAGCCCAGTGGGGTCCGGTGCCCGGCAAGCAGAATACCGACGGTCGCTCCCTGTTTGTGCTCGGCGCGCAATTCGGCAACGTGTTTATCGGCGTGCAACCGGGCTTCGGCTACGAGGGCGATCCCATGCGCCTGCTCTTCGAACGCGGGTTTTCTCCTACCCACGCCTTCTCAGCGTTTTACCGCTATATACGCGAAGACTTTGCCGCGCATTCGCTCCTGCACTTCGGTACCCACGGCGCCCTGGAGTTCATGCCGGGCAAGCAATCGGGCATGAGCGACAGCTGCTGGCCCCAGCGACTCATTGGCGACATTCCTCATTATTATCTTTACGCCGCGAACAATCCTTCGGAAGGCATGATTGCCAAGCGCCGGGCGGGCGCCACGCTCATCAGTTACCTGACGCCGCCGATTACCCGCGCAGATCTTTACAAAGGTCTGCAGGAACTGAAGGAAACCATCGAGCGCTGGCGCATGGGCGCCGACGACAGCGCCGATGTTCGCGCTGATCTCGCGGCGGTTATCCAGGCGCAGGGCGTTGAACTGGACCTTTGCAGTGAGACACCCGCCTGGACCGAGGCAAGCAGTACCGAGATCGAATCCCTTCGCTGTTCCCTCATCGAGCTCGAAGAAACGCTGATTCCCTATGGTCTCCATGTATTGGGGGAGACGGGTTCGGAAGAAGAGCGCAAGGATATGCTGACCGCCGTGGCTCAGGCGGGACACGAGCTGACTCTGGATACAGCGCAGGTTGACGCACTGGAGCATGGGGACACCGAGGTTTTCAGGAAACTCCTGGAGGCCGCCAACCCCGACCGGGAAGATCTGGCCGAGGCGATTCACTCCCTTACGCACACCGCAGAGCAACTCCACCGCAATCCGGAAATTAAAGCCATACTCCACGCCATGGACGGGCGCTTTATTGCCCCGGCGCCGGGCGGCGATCTTTTACGCACCACGGACATACTGCCGACGGGCCGGAACCTTCACGGTTTTGACCCCTACCGTTTGCCCAGCAAGTTTGCCATGCGCGAGGGTTTGCGACAGACCGCCAATCTTCTGAGTAAGCACGCGGAATCCGGTGGCGCTCTTCCGGAAACCGTTGCCCTGGTGTTGTGGGGCTCGGACAACATGAAGAACGAGGGCGGCCCCATCGCCCAGGCCCTGGCACTCATGGGTGCGGAGCCACGGATTGATGGTTACGGCAGGGTAAGCGGCGCCAAGCTCATATCGCTGGAAGAACTGGGTCGCCCCCGGGTGGACGTGATCATGACGCTTTCGGGCATCTTCCGGGACCTCTTACCCCTGCAGACGCGGATGCTCGCCGAGGCCAGCTTTCTTGCCGCTTCCGCGGATGAGCCCCTGGACATGAACTACGTGCGTAAGCACACCCTCGCCCAACAGGAAGAGCAGGGCTGCGACTTTGAAACCGCCGCCTTGCGGGTATTCAGCAATGCCGATGGCGCCTATGGCTCGAACGTGAACCTTCTTGTAGACGACAGTCGCTGGGAAGACGATGGCGAACTCGCGGACGCCTACACCTCCCGCAAGTGTTTTGCCTACGGTCGGGATGGCAATGTGGCACCCCACGCCGAACTTCTCAATAGCATGCTGTCTACCGTCGATCTGGCCTACCAGAACCTCGACTCCGTAGAGGTGGGCATCACGTCTCTGGACCAGTACTTCGATACCCTGGGCGGCATCAGCCGCGCCGTAAAACGCGCGCGCAACGGCCAGGACATCCCCGTTTACATTGCGGACCAGACTTCCAGCAGCGGCAAGGTCCGCACCCTGGAAGAGCAGGTCGCCCTGGAAACCCGTACCCGGGTGCTCAATCCGAAATGGTACGAAGGTATTCTCGAACATGGCTTTGAAGGTGTGAGGCAGATTGAAGCTCACATCACCAACACCCTGGGGTGGTCGGCCACCACCGGTCAGGTGGCCCCCTGGGTTTATCAAAGCATGTCCGAAACTTTTATTCTCGACGAATCGATGCGCGATCGCCTCGCGCAACTCAATCCTCATTCTGCCATCAAGGTCGTCAATCGCCTGCTTGAAGCCAGCGATCGTGACTATTGGCAACCAGACCAGGAGAGTCTCGACGCATTGCATCGTGCAAGCGAAGATCTTGAAGATTGGCTGGAAGGTATACCCAGTGGAGTAGTAGCGGCATGAACAAACCCATCAACATCCCCGTACAACAGGTCGATCCCAATGACAGTCGCGGACTGGACGGGGATGGAAGCCTGCAAGTACATCTGGACCCCGACGTCCAGATCGACAAGGCCAAGGTGTTCGCCATCTATGGCAAGGGGGGGATTGGCAAAAGCACGACGTCTTCCAATTTGTCTGTGGCCTTTTCGAAACTCGGAAAGCGCGTCATTCAGATCGGCTGCGATCCCAAGCATGACTCCACCTTCACCCTGACCAAGGCGCTCATGCCCACGGTGATCGATGTGCTGGAGTCCGTGGAGTTTCACTCCGAGGAGCTGACGCCCGCCGACTACATGTATGAGGGCTACAACGGCGTCATGTGTGTAGAAGCAGGCGGCCCACCGGCGGGCACGGGTTGTGGTGGTTACGTCGTTGGACAAACGGTCAAACTTCTAAAGCAGCATCACCTCCTCGATGATGCCGACGTCGTGATCTTTGACGTACTTGGCGATGTGGTCTGCGGTGGCTTTGCCTCGCCCCTGCAGCACGCGGAGCGGGCCCTGGTGGTCACCGCCAACGACTTCGACTCCATTTTTGCCATGAACCGCATTGCCGCGGCTATCAAGGCCAAATCCAAAAACTACCCCGTACGCCTCGGTGGCGTGATCGCCAACCGCAGTTCCGGCACCGATGAGATCGATCGCTTCAACGATGCCGTGGGACTCAAGCGTCTGGCCCACTTCCCGGATCTGGACGTTATCCGTCGCAGTCGCCTGAAGAAGTCCACGCTTTTCGAGATGGACGATACCCCCGAGCTCATCGCGGTGCAGCAGGAATACCTCAAACTCGCCACGGCGCTGTGGGACGGCACGGACGCCCTTGACGCCGAGCCCATGAAAGACCGCGACCTCTTTGACTTCCTGGGATTCGATTGATGAGCGATAACAGCTATGTTCAGCGTCGCTCCGAGATAGAAACCTATTTCGACCGAACGGCGTCCGATGCATGGACCAAATTGACCTCCAATGCCCCCGTGAGCCGCATCCGTCAAACAGTTCGGGCCGGCCGGGACGAGATGCGCAACACCCTGCTCTCCTGGTTACCCGATAACCTCGAGGGATGTCGCGTTCTGGATGCGGGGTGCGGCACGGGTGCGGTGGCTGTGGAGCTGGCCACCCGCGGTGCCCAGGTGTTAGCGGTGGATTTATCCGCCACGCTCATCGAGATCGCACGGGAGCGCCTCCCTTCCGACATCGGCAAGGGTCATATCGACTTTGAAGTCGGCGACATGGCGGCGCTGGCCACAGGCGAGTTTGACCATGTGCTGGCGATGGACTCCCTGATTCATTACGACGTCGCCGATGGCATTGAAGTGCTCAACAGTCTTGCTCCGCGGGTCAGCAAAAGCATGGTGTTTACCCATGCGCCCAGCACGCTACTGTTGGAGATCATGCACGCCACGGGAAAACTGTTCCCCCGGGGAGATCGCGCGCCGGCTATTCAGCCCGTGAGCCCCAAAAAGCTTGATCGCATGATCCAGACGCAGGAAGCCCTGAGCGCCTGGCAGCGCGGCCGCGTCTCCCGGGTCAACAGCGGTTTTTATATCTCTCAAGCCTGCGAGTTACGCCGCCAGTGAATTTGACCGCGATCACAGATCGTATTTTTCCATCGCAGGCGGTGCTTGCGCTGGTACCCTTTGCCGACGCCGTCAGCGGGGATCTTCCCCTGTCGCGATTGGCGCGCCTGTCCCTGTTTCAACTCAGCGTCGGCATGGCGCTGGTGCTTCTGAATGGCACCCTCAACCGGGTCATGGTTCTGGAGATGGGGCAGTCCGCGTGGCTGGTCTCCCTCATGGTGTCCCTGCCCCTGTTTTTTGCGCCCCTTCGCGCCCTGGTGGGTTTTCGCTCGGATCATCACAAATCCCTCCTGGGCTGGCGCCGAGTGCCCTATATCTGGGGCGGCAGCATGACCCAGTTCGGCGGCCTCGCCATCATGCCCTTTGCACTTATCGTCCTTGCGGACCCTGCCGCAGGGCCTCAGTGGCTCGGCCCCATGGCCGCAGCGCTGGCATTTTTGCTGGTAGGTGCCGGTCTTCACATTACCCAGACCGCGGGGCTTGCTCTCGCGACCGATCTTGCAACCGATAACACCCGGCCAAAGGTGGTGGCGCTGCTGTACGTGATGCTGCTGGTGGGAACCATCGTCAGCGCCCTGCTGTTCTCTGTGCTCCTTGATGACTTCTCGAATCTCAAACTCATCAAGGTGATCCAGGGCACGGCCATCGCCACCATCGTGCTCAACGCCATCGCGCTCTGGCGTCAGGAAAGCCTCATGCCCTCGCGCACGGACCCTGCACGCCCCCGTCCCAGCTTTTCTGCCAGTTGGGGTGCGTTTACCGAATCCACGCAGACCAAACGTTTACTCCTCGCCATCGGTCTCGGCACGGCGGCCTTCAGCATGCAGGACATTCTTCTCGAGCCCTATGGTGGAGAGATTCTCGGCATGTCCGTCAGCGCGACCACGGGCCTCTCGGCGATCTGGGGATTGGGCATGCTCATCGCATTTGCCCTGTCTTCGCGGCGTCTGAGCGGTGGTGCCGATCCCATACGATTGTCCGGCTACGGCGCTTCCATGGGCCTCTTTGCCTTTGCAGCCGTGATTCTTTCAGCGCCCCTGAACTCACCCTTTCTATTCAAGGTCGGCGCCGCCTTTATCGGTCTTGGCGGCGGTTTTTTTGCTGTGGGCACGCTCACGGCCGCCATGGCGCTAGGCAATGAAGAGGAAAAAGGACTGGCCCTTGGGGCCTGGGGCGCCGTGCAGGCTACGGCCGCAGGACTGGCAATCGCCCTGGGCGGTGCCCTGCGGGATTACGTCACCCATCTTGCCGTGAGCGGAAACCTCGGCAGCGCGCTGATGGATCCCGCGACCGGCTACAGCGCTGTTTACCATCTTGAAATACTGCTGCTGTTTGCAGCACTTATTGCACTGGGGCCGTTAGTACGCGGCTCCAGGCAAATCGGGCAAAAGAGCACTTTCGCTCTCCATGAATTCCCGAATTGACATAGACCCTGACAGGGAGGAACTGAAATGGGTACTGGAGCTATAACTGAGTACATTGATGTTGCACAGCTGACGCTATACGCGTTCTGGCTATTTTTCTTCGGACTCGTGGGGTATCTGCACCGCGAAAACAAACGCGAAGGCTATCCCCTGGTGGATTCTCACAACGAGAACTATCGCGGCGGTGACCTCTTTGGCATGCCCGAAGAGAAGACCTATATCCTGCCTCACGGACAGGGCACGCGCACGGCACCCAAGGAAGATCCACCGGAGTACGAACTCAAGGCAGAGCAAATTGTGCCGGCGCCGGGCTTCCCCCTCGAGCCCACGGGTAATGCCATGCTCGACGGCGTTGGACCTGCGGCCTGGGCGATTCGTCCGGAAGCCCCGGATCTCAACCATGACCATGGCACGCCCCGCATCATTCCCATGCGTATCGCCGAAGAGTGGACCGTCGAAAGCCGCGATCCCGATCCCCGCGGTCGACCCATTTATGGTGTTGATGACGTGCAGGGCGGCACGGTCACTGATCTCTGGATTGACCTCAGCGAGCCCTGCATCCGCTATCTGGAAGTCTCCGCCGGCGAACGTCGCGTGATGATTCCCATGACCTTCGCGCGCATCAAGTCCAACGGCGACGTCGTTGCCAAGTCAGTATGCGGCAGGCATTTTGCCGACGCTCCGACCACGGCCAACCCTGACTTTGTCACGCTGCAGGAAGAGGACAAGATCGGCGCCTACTACGGCGGCGGCTACCTCTATGCACTTCCGGAACGCATGGAGCCAGTGCTATGAGTGTGGGTGAATACGAAGATGAGCCCATCCGGGGTCTCCCGGACTACCTTCCGTCAGACGAGACCCTCGTCTGGCAGGGGGAACCCGACTTTAAAACCATGGCGCGGCGTGTTTTTCATGTGCGCAGTGTAGCCATCTACTTTGCAGTTCTCATTGTTGTGCACCTGGCCGTTCAGGCATCCGGTAATGCCTCCCTCGCGGAAGTCATACTGGGGAGCGCCTGGATGTTCGGGCTGGGTGTGTTGGCAGTAGGCATACTCTCCCTCCTGGCTTTTGCCTATGCTCGCACCACGATCTACACCCTCACGGACAAGCGTCTGGTGCTGCGTTTTGGCGTGGCGATGCCCATGATGGTGAACATCCCGCTGTCCATCGTCACGGCTGCAAACATGCGGCGTTACGATGACGGAAGTGGCGACGTTGTGTTGTCTCTACAGCAGAAGAAACGCCTCTCCTACATGATGCTCTGGCCCAATGTCCGCGGCTGGCGTATCAATCCCACGGAACCTGCGCTGCGCAGTATCGCGAATGTCGATGTCCTGGCGGAAAGCCTCGCAAGCGTTGTCAGCAGTGCAACATCCACGGATGGCCAGGAGAGCACCACGGTGTCGGGCCATGGGCAGGGTAATCACGGCGCTGCCCTCGGCGCGTCCTGATCCACGGGCAGAGGAAGACACGTGACTGAAGCCATGACACCCGAACAAAGGGTCACCCGAACCAACACCATGGATTCGGGCTCGCGTATTCTTCTTGCGGGCCTGGCGGTGTTCGTTATGGCCGTGCTTGCCGCTACGCTCATCGCGCGGCTTACGGGCTACTCCATGGATTCGGCCCCCGAGTCAGCGGTCATCGAGACGCGGGAGCTGGGGTTCCGGGATCTGCCCGACGGCGCCGTGGAAGTCTTCGAATGGCACAGCAAGAGTTCCCTCGCGACCATCCCCTCCGGCGAAGGTGCATTCCTCCGAGGCGTCGTGCGCAGCCTCGTGCGCCAGCGCCGGGGACTGGATTCCGGGATTGCCTCAATGTTCGAACTCAAGCGCTACGACGATGGACGACTGGTACTGGCAGACCCCGTTACCGCGGAAAGTATCGATCTCGTAGCCTTTGGTTCAACAAACATTGCGGTGTTCGCCGCTCTCATGGATGCCCCGCTGGACAGTAGCGCGGATTCTGTCGACAACTGGTGATTGATTATCTCCTAGCGCTGGGCACGGTCACCCTCGCATGGTGGATCAGTACGGGCCTGGTGCTTCTTCTCAACCGACTCGGGCCGCAATGGCAGCGCAGCAGTCTGTTATTGGTTACGGGCTTGGTGGTGCTGTCACTGGTGTATCTTCCGGGTCGCAGCGAAGACCGCACCGCCGCGGGTGCCCTCCTCGGCTTCGGGCAGGGGCTTGTCATCTGGGCGTGGCTGGAGATGACCTATCTCATGGGTGTCATCACGGGGCCGCGAAAAACCGCTTGCCCAGAAGGCGCGGGCACGGCTCGACGATTCTGGCTGGGATTGCAGACGAGCCTGTATCACGAGGTCTCCGTCATCGCGATGGTAGGACTGGTCGTGCTCCTTGCCGGTGACGGCCCCAATCAGGTTGCTGCCGCAACCTGCATCTCCCTCTGGCTGATGCGCTGGAGCGCGAAACTCAATCTGTTTCTCGGTGTGCGGAACTACAACAGCGACTGGTTCCCGGCGCATTTGCAGTATCTTGACAGCTATACTCGCCGCGCTTCAATGAACCTGCTTTTCCCCCTCTCGGTGACCATCGGGACCGCTACCGCCGTTGTGCTCCTCGCTCAGGCCATGGCCACGGTGGACCCCTTCCTTCGCAGCGCCAACCTTCTCGTCAGCGCTCTTTTAAGTCTTGCGGTTCTCGAGCACTGGTTTTTGATGTATCCCTTCGGCGAATCTGTGCTTTGGCGCTGGGCGCTTTCGCCCGCCTCTGAAACAGATCAGCACAAGCCCAGCACCGCTGTTAACGACGTTTCAGGGATGCCGTTAACCAAACACTCTTAGTCCAAATCGTTGCGAAAAACCACGATGCTCATGCATTTATATTTTCTGGCAGAACTTGAAAAAAATTACGCATGGCGCTATTTTTAGGCTCGCACGTTGATGAATGCCCCGATGCTTGGCATCCATCCTGCCGTAGGCAAGACCTGTCCCTCCTTGTATTGACCCGTCTTCTTCTCCGTCACGGATCTGATAATAAGCCAAGCACTCGACCGAAGACGTTCACGAGTTGTGCAGAGGACCAGTCGCCATGGTAAACCGCGACAGCAAGGAAGCCCGGATGATTATTACCTCCGGGGGTATCGAACCCAGCAACACCAAGGTGTTCGACAGCGGCCTGAGCTTCGACCCGGCCGTATCGCACAATGATTACATTGCTGCGCTGGAAGAAGAAAAGCGCAACATCGATGAAGCTCTGTCTGTCTATATTCATTTGCCCTTCTGCCCGTCGCGCTGTCTGAGCTGCGACCACCAGACCACCGTTAGCCACGATCACAAGCAAATCGATCACTATCTCGATACGCTGGAGATCGAGGTACAGCTTGTCACGGACCACCTGGGTAGAAACCGGCGTCTGCAGCAACTCCATCTCGGGGGAGGCACACCGAATTATTTGTCGGAACTGCAGCTCGTGCGACTTGTGGACATTCTCGACAAGTACTTCGTTATTGACGCGCAGACCGAGTCATCCCTGGAGGCCAACGCCCATCGCGCCTCCGTGTCCCAATTATCGCTGCTTCACGGCCTTGGCTTCAGAAACCTGAATCTCGAGCTGCGAGACCTGGACCCTACGGTGCAACAGGCCCTGGGCAGGCATCAATCCTTACCCGTGGTCCGTGATGTGGTGGAAACCGCCCGACAGATCGGCTTTACCACCGTGGCTACGGATCTTGTCTACGGTTTACCTATGCAGAGCGCATCGAGCGTGCAGAAGACCGTTGAGGAATTATTGGCGCTTGAGCCTGATCGCGTATCCTGCTTTACCTACTCCCGCCGGGCCAATCACTTCCAGCATCAGCGGGCGATTGACTCCCGACAAATGCCCTCTATTGCCGACAAAGTCGCGATTTTCAGCCGTATTGTCGAAAAATTCTGTCAATCGGACTACGAATGGATTGGCCTCGACTGTTTCGCCCGCTCGCAGGATCGTATCAGCGAGGCGCACAGAACCGGCGCTCTTCACAGAAACTGGATTGGCTACACGGAGCAGACGGGCCGCGGTGTCGTCGGACTGGGCAGCAGCTCCATGACGGACCTTTCCAGTATTTGCGTGCAGAATCATGCGGATATCGAGCAATGGCGCGAGAGCCTGGAGCGCGGCGAGCTGCCCATGAGTGCAGCCGCGCGACTCAGCCCGAATCTTCGTGCCCGTCGCCACGCGTTGTCAGATTTGATGTGCAACCTCCATCTTGATGACGATCAGCACACGCTCCTCGACCCCAAGCAGGAATATCCTGCCCTGCAGGCTCTGAAAGAGGATGGGCTTGTGGAAATTGAGGGAGACAAGCTGACCATGACAGAAGCCGGGCGCTTCACTCTGCACCAGGCCTGGGGCGACTCCTCGCCTGTGTACCGTTGGCGCTCCTTTGCCTAGTGCTCCTTTGCCTAGCGCTCCACGGGCCTAGGCGCCTTTCCCTAGCGCTGTCTCACCGATACATCGTCGTCAAAGCATTCCAAGCAACCGCTGTTTTGACGGGTCTTTATGCGGCGCCTCTCCGGCCCGCTTCGATGCAGTCGCTGACGAATCGTTCCAACTGGGGGCGGTAAAGACCTCGAAGCGCAGACCATTCCTGGCGAAACCAGGGAGTAAGATCCTCCGGCCGCTCCACCAGCCAGGCATCCACATCATCCATCGCCAGCCAGCACCACTCCATCACCTCTTCCGCGTGGGGTGACACCTCCACCTCATCGACAGAGCGCGCCAGATAAACGTGGCACAGTTCGTGTTCACTTCCCACGGCTTCAAAATGCGCGTGGTACTCAAACTTGTACACCGGCGTCGACACTGCGGTGACGCCCAACTCTTCCCTAAGCCGCCGCGTTACCGCGGCATCAATGCTCTCACCCCGACGGGGATGACTACAGCAGCTATTGGTCCAGAAACCGGGCCAGAGGGGTTTGTGCTCACTCCGGCGATGGACCAGAAGGTGGCCGTGATGATCAAAGAGAAAAGCCGAAAACGCCCGGTGCAGGACACCCGCCCCCTCGTGAGTATTAAATTTATCGCGATAGCCAACGACGGTATCGTCGCTATCGACAAGAATAAGTTCTTCACTGGCAAAGGACACGGGAGCACGCATGACGCTGACGCTCGCTTTGTTTGTGCCTGACTCGTTGTTAATGTCGGACAAGATCGGCGCTCCTTTGAAGGTGAAACACGTTGAGCGCGCAATAGAACGCGCAATAAATTACGCAATATCTGACGGTAGGTACCGCGCAGTTGTTATTCAAGAAACGGTGCCCACGACCGGGGGAGGCCGTGGACACACTAAGTTGCATTGCCCAATGCGCTAGCTGCGCGAGGGGGGCAGTGCTTCCATGTGCTGGGCCGTTGAAGCACCTGCCATCGAATCACCTTCGATCCAGTTGTACTTCGCAGTGCTCAGCAAAACAAAATGGATCAAGACCGCTAGCGTAAAAAGAAAGATAGCGTTAGCTACCAGTATTCTACGCGGATCAAAAATCATCCAAATTTTATGCATGCTGCATCTCCTTTGTTTAGAACGACGCACCGAGGTGCAATCGCCGGTTCAGTGCCTAAATGAAAACCTGTTAGAGCCAAGGTCTCCAGGACCACACCAGAAGGTGTGCCACAACCGCTACTGCGGTGAATCCCAGAAAGCTTTTCACATACAAGCTGTGAAACTCCCGGGCGGCACCATCTGAGAGCCCTGTAAGGCTGCTAGAATCGCTCATGGTTATCTCTCCCATGTCTACTTACGTTATCCCCGGACCTTTAATAAAGGCCTGGGGGGCCTTGACAGCGCTGTGGACACCTTTACAGGCACCTATAGCCACTGCACCTACAGCGGCCCACCGGAGTGGAGCCGCCCTAGATTCTTTTAACCTCCACCCACCATGGCGGCAGCCGGTGCCTTCTCAGACTCCGTCGCGACCTTGATGAGCTTCTTTGAACCGGCTGACTGTGTCGCCAGGTTCGGGAAATCCTTGAGCATCGGAGCGCCGTAGAGAGGCTTGTAGGCACCCTGGTGACAGGTGTTGCACGCGATTTTCTGCGGGTCACCCGACGGCCCCTGGCGGTGCTCGGGAAGCCAGTCGTTGGTCTCCCAGACATATTCGTTGTTCAGCTCTCGCACCATACGGATCGCATGCCAGGCCTTTACGCGGGTGGGAGGGCTTTGCTCCCAGTTGGCAAAGGCTCGGCTGTTGTGACAGTAGGTGCAATTCACGCCCAGGGACTGGGAGAAGTGCATCATCAGCGAGTAGGTCCACTCGGTCTGCTTGATAGACTTGCGATTACCTGTGGGCAGCGCTGTATCGCCCGCCATACGAATATCTGCATCGCCCTCAAGATAGGGCGTGAAGGGATCGTAAGGCAGGGACGCGTAACCGTTCGCCGCCACATCGGCAACATTCTGACCCGTGGGCGCCGTGGCAAAGGAACCGGGCATCATCGGCGCTTCTTCGGTTACCCAGACGTACTCGGGCACGTTGTTGCCGCGGTGACAGGTGTAGCAGGTCACACCCGTGGGAGCCGTGTGAGTAGCGCCCCAGGTTTCGTTGGCCCGCTGGGTCATGGCGATCATGACCCGTGCGACTTTTTTGGTGTACTTGTCATCCGCCGCAAAACCTTCGTTGCCGTGACAATAGGTACAACCTTCCTCAGGAGAGACCCACTCGGTAATGGAGGCCATGAGGCGCGTGAATTCACCCACACTCAGATCGCCCAGTACCTGCACGTTTTCGTAGATGTCCCCGGCCTTCGGACCCGTTGCCGGTACCGCGGGGGCAGCCTCGGGCGCCTGATTCCTGGCGATCATATCGTCAAGGGTGCCCGGATTGATCACCTGCTCCATACCCGTGCCGCGATAGCCTCGCTGCACCACCTCCTGGGGAGGCTTCTCACAGCCCGCCAGGCCGACCGTCGTGAGCAATATGCCGACGCCGAGCATTCGCATTGAAGTTTTCATCATTGACCTCCCGTCATCATGGGATCGACTGTGGGAGTTGCTTCAAGTACCGGATAGGACGGTGCTACTCCGTGTTTCACAGCCCAGAGGTACCAGTTGTCCACCACGGTACCTGTTAAGAGGATGCCGATACCGCCGGTGACAACGGTTAATACAGCGAACCACCAGGCCCAGCGGTGAATGGATTCCATGGAGGCGTTAAAGCCCATGGTCCAGCGCCAGAACAGTGCTGCGCGCTCCGATGCCGTGCCTCGATCGGTAATCTGATCAATCTCGCGATCGCCGCCGTAGCGCGTTACCGCCAGGATGGTGGCACCGTGCATGGCGAACAGCAGGGTGGAGCCGTACAGGAAGGCAATGGACAGCATATGGAACGGGTTATAGAAGAGATTGCCGTAGCGCAGGGAAAAAGCAGCGGTCCAGTCCAGATGGGGGAAGATGCCAAAGGGCACCGCCTCACTCCAGCTACCCATGAGTACCGGGCGGATGAATCCGAGCACCAGATAGAGCCAGATTGCACCTGCAAAAGCCCAGGTAAGATGCTGCCCCATACCCAAAGCCTTGGAGCGTCGGTAGGTTCTCGCCCACCAGAGGAAGATCGATAAGGTCAAGAAGAAGCCTGCGATCAACCACCAGCCGCCATCATTGAGAGGCGGCAGGCTCAAACCGTACTGCGGGGGTGGCGGCTCCAGGGCCAGCCAGAACAACTGCCTGACAAACTGTACCGGGTCCCAGTTAACCGAGGCCCACATGTTGAGACCGATGATCTCAAAGGCGATAAGGCCGCACACGATCGATGCCAGGCCCAGGGTACCCAGGTAGAAAGGTCCGATCTGCGCATCGCCAATCTTACCCATCCAGTAATTATCGACGGGGGTTCCGACGCGGTTCTCGTTTTCAGCACCGATGGATACCCCCGGATAATGGGGACCTCGCACCTGCACTCGCGTAAATATGTTTTGGTATTCAAGTTTCATCGCAATATCCCCCTCAAGACCAGACCGGTAGATTGAGCCACCAGTTCCACCATTCGGGCCAACCGCGGGTCCAGAAAGGTCCACTTAAAACAATACACACCGCGCTCCAGAAGCCGGCAGACAGTGCCAGGAACAATCCAAGACGGTGAATACCCAGGGCGCCGATGGAGTAACCGACGTCGTCACGGAAAAAGGTGTTCTCATGCTCACCGGTCTTCACCACCGGGTCATCTTCACCGGGGTTGGTCACCGCCAGAATCAGAGAGCCGTGCATCGATAATGCGAGGGTCGTTGTGAAGAAGAAGGTCACCGCCAGCATGTGCGCAGGGTTGTAGTGAAAGTGCAGATACTGGTAACCAACGTTCGACACCCAATCGAGGTGGCTGAGGATGCCGTAGGGAAATCCATGCCCCCAGGCGCCGAGCAAGAAGGGCCGGATCACTACCAGCGTAACGTAGGCGAAGATCGCCACGGCAAAGGCAAAGGGCACGTGAAGGCCCATGCCGAGCTTTCTCGATATCTCCACCTCCCGTAAGGCCCAGGAGCTGAAGGCACCGATGGCACATAAGGTGATGATCTGCCACAGTCCCCCATCCATCAGGGGCGCCAGGCCAAGACCGTAGCTCAGGTCCGGGGGCGCAATGCTGATCTGCCACACATTCCATGTGGGCCCCATGGCCGCGCCATAGAGTATTAACGCGGTGCCCACCACGCTGAAAAAGATCGTCGTGACACCAAAGAAGCCGACGTAAAACGGCCCCACCCAGAAATCAAAGAGATCGCCACCGAGCAACGTGCCTCCACGTACCCGGTACTTTCTCTCAAAGCTCAACATGGACATGCCGTAACCTCCAAACCCGTCACTGACGGTGAATTTCGATAGTTCTTCCGCAGCAAACAATCACCACGGTTTAGTTTTATTAACGCCCTACCACTCAAAGGCATAGGGAATCACCGCCAAAGCAACGCGCCTTGCTTCTTCAAAGCAGGATTCGCGCTTCCGGGCACTGGCCGCGAAGGGCCGCAGGGCTCGGGGTAGCAAACGCGTCAACACGCTCACTACAAAAAAACAGCTCACCGCCATCGCCAATAACAATCGATAGCTTCGTTTATCCGTTTGTCGCACTTGCTGTGCTCCTACGTTGAGTTCCCCAGCTTTCAGCATGCCTCCGCCCTCCCCGGTTTTGGCTCGCAACTTCTACAATGTCTTCTACAAACACCTAGGCGGTCTCCGGCTCGTCGAGCGGCTCGGATTTCGCACTTGCCTGTATGTTCTTATCGAGATGCTCAACGCCGACCTGATCTGCGCCCGCCGCTCTCGCCCGTTGCTCAGCCGCATCGCGAAGACGCTTGGCAACGGAAATTCTCAGTAACACCGGTTCCCGCTCGAGTTGCTTCTCGAGGAGGGTTTCCGCTTCCTGTTTCCAGGCCAGTTCCTCATTGAGGCGAGACGGTGTCGCGTCAATCTGATCCAACTCTGTGCCCAGTGGCAGAATGTGGAACAGCGCATCGAACAGGGCGTTACACACCTCCTGAAGCACGTAGCAGGCGCCGGCGTAGCCCATAAACGGCGTACCCGTGTGGCGACGCACAATAGAGCCTGGCAGGGAAGCCGGGATATACATGGTGCGTGCCTGCGTCTCGGCGATATACATGCGCTCGTTGTAGCTCCCGAACACAATCAGGGGCGCGCTGTCTGCAATCGCGGCGCGCACGGCTTCGTTATCGGTTTTCGCGCCGGCACATCGGGAGAAGGAAAAGCTGCAGGGCATGCCCATCTCATCTTCCAGAAAATTGCGCAGTCCGCGGGAGTAGGTCTCGCTGGCGGCAACACCAAAGTTTGCCGTGCCGAAAAAATCCTGTGTTACCGAACGCCAGAGATCCCACATAGGCTTGATGGTGGTGTGCTTCTCTTGTTCGATAAAAGGCTGGGGATCGAGACCCAGGAGTTCGCCTAAGGACTCGAGAAACGCCGTTGTGGAGTGCAAACCGATAGGCGCCTGCAGATAAGGCTTGTCCAGGGCTTCGCAAAGCTTTCGACCGAACTCTCGATACATACACACGTTGACGTCGGCGTCGGCGAGTTTGGGGACATCGTCCAACTGGACGCCCATGGGGAACGTCAGATTGATTTCTGCGCCAATTCCCTCGACGAGGCGTTGAATTTCAGCGACGTCTGACCAGGTGTTAAAGCAACCATAGATCGGACCGATGATATTGACCCGGGGCTTCGCACCCTCTGTCCGCGGCGTTTCCTTTGCCTTCTTCCGCTTTGCCTTGCCATAGCGGTCCCAGAGCCAGAACATCGCTCTATCGGCGCTTTGCCACTGATCTTCATCAATGGTGCGCGGCAGGAAGCGCTCAATATTTGTGTCGCGCGGCGTCACACCACCGCCAATCATTTCGGCGATAGAGCCGGTCACAACCACCGAAGGACGTTTGGGATCCAGCGACTTGTGAGCCCGCCGGAGAGCGCCCTCGGTACCTTTCTGGCCCAGTTCTTCTTCCGCCAGCCCCGTTACCACGATGGGCAATTCGTGGGGTGGCAGTGCGTCGGTGTAGTGAAGTACGGAGGTCACGGGTAGGTTTTCGCAGCCCACGGGGCCGTCAATAATGACCTGAAGCCCTTTGATGGCCGTGAAAACGTAAACGCTGCCCCAGTACCCGCCGGCGCGGTCATGATCGAGGACTAACATTACGCGGCCCTCCCCGAGGCACTCGGCCAGATGCCGGCGGTCTCGCCGACGCCTACACCGTTAAAGAAGGATTCCATGCGGGCAAATCGTTCCTTGTTGCCCACGGCGGTGTTAATCACCTGCGCCAGGGACCCGGGACCCGCAGGCCCCATGAGGGGGCGAGCCGAAATCAGATTCGTAAAGTAAAGACCGGGAATACCCTGCTCTTTGGCATGCTGCACCACCGGTGTGGTACCCACGGCGAGATCGGGCTGAAACTCTTCAACCGCTGCAATATCGTCTTCCAGAGACGCCCGGTAATTCACCTGAACACCTTTGGACTCCAACCAGTTCCGATCATCGTCAGACCAGGGTGTTCTCGGGCAAGCGGTACCTACGTAGCGCAGATCCGCGCCAGCTTCCACGAGAAGCCTCGCTACCAGAAGCTCTGAACCTTCATAGCCCGACAGGGTGATGCGCGCATCGATAGGTGCGGCGGCCAGAGCGCCCTTGATAGCAGGAAGAAGGGCATTACTGGTTTTGGCAAGGATCTCGTCTTTGACACCGGCGCTTTCAGCAATCGCCGCCAGCCAGGCCGCCGTGCCGTCGTGACCGACGGGAGCAGAACCCACCAGGGACCGTCCCGCGGAGGTAAATTCACGGGCCGTTGCTTTGTAAAAGGGATGAAGCATGGCAGCGATAGGGCTTGCCAGCGCCGCATAGAGCTCCCGCCATTCCCGGGTGGGAACAATGGGGCCCGCCGCAAGCCCCATGGGCTCCAGCATTCGACCAATCATGATGGCATCGACGGGGAATATCTCACCCACCAGGGCAACCGTGGGTCGACCGGCGTTCTCTGCGTCGGGTCTCGCAACAGGACCCTGCTCTGCCTCACTGCGCGCATAGGACAGCATCGCGCCAGCAAGAATATCTTTCGCTTCCGCGTGGGTCGGTACGCCAAAGCCCGGAACATCAATGCCCACGATGCGGACACCGTTGATTTCCTTGGGCAACAAATCCAGAGGAACACCGGAGGCCGTGGGCACGCATAAGTTGATGAGGACGATGGCGTCGTATTTGTCCGGATCAGCCAGCTTGTAAGTCGCTTCCCGCAAGTCTTCAAAAAGCTTGCCGGTCACCAGTGTCTCGGAATCGAAGGGCACGTATCCGACGGTTCGACGGGCGCCGTAAAAATGAGAGGTAAAGGTCAGGCCATAGACGCAGCAGGCCGAACCACAAAGTACCGTGGCGGTGCGTCGCATGCGCAAGCCCACGCGGAGTGACCCAAAGGCCGGACACATACTCTGGGGCTGATCATGGGGACCCGTGGGATAGTCCTTGGCATACTGCTCAAGAACTTCGCTCTTACCGGCTTCCGCTGCCGCTTTTTTCATCGTGTCGGCGCCGGCGTGACAGCCCGACACCGTATCTTTGGCATCGGAACTGGCAATCACATCTGCGGGTTTCACGGTGGTCAGCGAATCAGACATCGTCGTAAATCACCTCCAGCGAAGGACGATTCAAGGCTTCAAGGTTGCAAAGCTCTTCAACGCTTGCCGGCTCGAGAACGACGTTGCGCCCAACGGCATCTCCGTCGAACAGGGCCAGAAGATCATCCTGGGAAAGCGCCGTAGGCTGCTGTGGCGGTGCATCCGCCACTTGCTGGGCAAGCCCTTCAAACAGCGACCCCCACTGGCTCTCGGGTCGTCCGATAATTTCGTAATTTGCACTCTTTTTGCGAATGTCATCGTCCGCAGGAATCGCGGCTAACTGGGGAATCCCCACTGCCTCGCAAAAGGCCTGAGCTTCGCCGGATCCGTCATCTTTGTTGGTCACCATGCCCGCTACGCCGACGTTACCGCCGAGGCGACGGAAGTACTCCACCGCCGAACACACGTTATTAGCCACGTAGAGCGACTGAAGGTCGTTGGATGCGACCACGATCACCTTCTGACACATGTCTCTGGCGATGGGTAAGCCAAAGCCGCCGCACACCACGTCACCCAGAAAATCCAGGAGCACGTAGTCAAAATCCCAGTCGTGAAAGCCCAGCTTTTCCAGGGTCTCAAAGCCGTGAATGATGCCGCGACCGCCACAACCGCGGCCCACTTCGGGACCACCGAGTTCCATGGCGAAGACACCGTCACGTTTAAAACAGACATCACCGACCACCAGCTCTTCGCCAGCGGCTTTTTTCTTGGATGCGGTTTCGATAATGGTGGGACAGGCTTTACCGCCAAACAGCAAAGAGGTTGTGTCACTCTTTGGATCGCAGCCAATGAGCAATACCTTTTTGCCCTGCTGCGCCATCATGTAAGACAGGTTGGCGAGGGTGAAGCTCTTGCCGATACCGCCTTTTCCATAGATTGCGATGATCTGTGTTTTTGAGCCGCCATCATCAGAGCTGGCAAGAAGCGAGCCCTCATCATTACCGGGAGTGTATTGAGTTACTGCCTTATTCATCAGTGCATGCACCTCCAGTCGAGGACCATTTTCAGACAGTCCGGATCGCCGAAGGCCATGCGGTATGCAGGGGCGGCGGTGCGTACTGACTGATGGTGAGTGATTAAACCGTCAAGGGAGAGAGACTTATCCCGAACCAGGCCAAGGGCCGATTCAAGATCAGGTTTCTGCCACTCTGCGGCGATGGAAAATGACACTTCGCGTTGAAACGCCGGTGGAAAACTAAAATTCAGGGGGGCGTGATAAAAGCCCGCAAGAATCACCTGGCCGCCCGGCGAAAGCCGCGCAATCAGGCTGTCGAGAATATGGGCATCGCCACTGACATCGGCGATGACTCGGTAATCTTTGCGCGGGTCAGAGTCGGGGGTAATGACCTTGTACCCGGCAGCGCCGCTGTGGCGACTCACATTGGTTTCCCAGACTGTAGGGGCGTCGCCGCCCAGCGCTATGACAATGCGCGCCAACAGACGTCCGAGAACGCCGTGGCCAATGATCAGGTCCGGGAGCGCGTGGTGACCAATGCGCAGTGCCGCGTGATGTGCCGTTGCCGCCAGGGCCAGCAAGATGCCCTGGTCGCCCAGAGACTCATCGATGGGAATCAGTCGATCGGCGCCAACCACCAAGCTTTCCGCAGATGCGCCAAAAAGCCCACGAACGTTGGTGTAGCCCGCAGAACCTGGCACGAATACCAGATCGCCTGCTTGATGCAGGCCTGAAGAACCCGCCTCGACCACCCGTCCGACGGATTCGTAACCGGGGACCAGGGGGTATTCGAGACCGGGAAACGCCGGCATTCGACCATCCCAGAGGAGACGCTCGGTCCCCGTGCTGATGCCGCTCCAGAGGACTTCCACAACGCAGTCATTGTCCGTGGGTTCCGCAAGACCAACACTGCGCAGGGACATGACACCCGGCTTCTCGAAAACGACGGCAGTCGCGGTGCGATCCACCACTAGCTTTCTCCCCTGTACGTCGAATACTTCAATTTACTCATAGTGTCAGTTTATATGGACAGCAACTGCTGTCAAGCAAAAATGACATATTGATGCTCAAGTTTCCTGAACACTCAGGGCGTCGCCGCCGGTCGGGCCGTCAAAACGCGTACGAGAAGAGGCTGATAACTGCCCCGCTCGCGCACGTCGGCAAAACCTGCGGCTTCGAGCATCTCGCGAATCCGGGCGAGGCTGCGCGGCTGACCACTCCCCATAGCCCAGAGATACAGATGAAAATAGGCGCCGACACCGGGAGCAGCGGCCGTTTCGGACAGGGGCTCCGCAATCAGCAACAAGCCATCGGGCTCCATGGCGCGACGCGCAGCCTTGAGGAGCCCCATGACCCGATCATCATCGTGATCGTGGAGGATCCGAATGAGGCTGATGACATCGGCGCCGCGAGGGAGGGCATCAAGGAACATGTCGCCTCCGAGGGCACTCCCCCGCTCCTCCAGGCCCTCCTGAGCAAAGCGCTCATCCGCCAGGACAGCAACATCCGGGAGGTCAAACACCCGGGCCCGAAGACCTGCAAACCGCCGCAGGGCCTCGGCAGCAAACACACCGCTGCCACCTCCCACATCAAGAAGCTCCCGCCGCCCCTCCAGGGAGCAGTGCGCCAGGACATCGTCGGCAACAAAAGACTGTGACTGCGCCATCAGCTCGCTGTAGCGCTGCGCATTCTCAGCCTCACTAAGACCAGGCCGTGATGCGTAGGCCCAGTACTGACTCAAAGCGCTTTGAGAGCGATCCCGCAAAAGCGACAAAGGCTCGGCGAGATCTGAATAAAGCAGGTGGTGATGACGGACCATGGCGGCTATACCGGGGCTGCCGCGACTGGCTGCGCCCAGGTCACCGAGGCGCCAACTGTCGGCACCCCAGCGCTGCAGAAGTCGCAGCTCCGCCGCAGCCCGCAGAAGGCGCTCCAGGCCATCCACGGGTAGATCGCAGGCAGCGGCAAGCTGTGCTGAGGTGCGCGGACCTTCCGCGAGACGCTCAAACAGATCCAGCTCTACGCAGGCGGCCAGCACCTGGGAGTAAACAAAGCCCGCGGTAATATCAAAGAGCTCCCGGGCTCGCCGACGGGCAATCCAGCGAAACAGGGGAAAGCGAAGCACGGACTGATGGAAGACAGGACTACCCAGCAGGCGATCCCGCCGCGTGAGCAGCCAGTTTTTCAGGAGCATGCGGTCACGCCTGTCATAAGGTCACACTGTGAGAAGCGCGGGTCGAACGCTATCAATCAGGCAGCGACCGGCGCACAGACTTTTGGCAAGAAGCGCTGCGCCTGCTGACGAACCACTTCCTGGAGCTCTGCGCGACCCGCGCAGGGAGGAACCGCTGCCACACCCTCTTCCACAAGCTCGCGCAAGCGGTGTGTCGCACCCTCAAGACCCAGCTCTGAGACGGCGCTGGGACGATTGAGGGCCACATCAACGCCGCAGGGTTTGCCGAGTTGCTCGGGTGTCGAGGTGGCATCCTGAATATCGTCTGCGACCTGATAGGCCTCACCGATCTTCGCGCCCAGCAGTTTCCAGGGCGCAACATCTACGCCCGCAGCCGCGGCACCCGCGGCCGTTGCCGCAATAAACAGAGCACCGGTTTTTGCCCGGTGATAAAGAGACACATCGACAACGGGCTCCGACTCCCAGGCCTGACCCGCCGCAATACCGCAGGGCGCGCCAACGCCCTCGGCGACGACCCGCATCAATTGCGACAGGCGGTTTTTCGCCGGCAATTGCGGTCTTGCAAGGAGCGCGAAGGCCGACACAATCAGGGCATCCCCGGCCAATAGCGCTATGGGCTCACCGTAGGCGGTGTGCACTGACTGCCGGCCTCGTCGCTCATCAGCATTATCAAAACAGGGCATATCATCGTGAACCAGGGATGCGCAGTGGAGCAGCTCGACGGACGCCGCCGCGGCGGCAGCGAGGGCCGGCGCATCGCAATGATTGGCAAGCGCCACGGCCAGGCAGAGCTTGGGCCGCACCCGGGCACCGCCGGGAAACACCGAATGATGGAGAGCAGCCGCCAACAACTTGGGACAGCGCGCATCGGCCGCCTCTTCAACCGCCGACCGCAAAACTTGCTCGAAATCACTGTCACCTATCGGCATTAGGGAACCCCACACTGTTAATATTAGTTTACACTTAATGGTGTAAGGTAGATTAGACGAATCAAGAATACAAGTAGCAAAACAAGAAGGAACACCCGCCGCAATGGAAGGTTTACCGCCCCGGAGTTCAGACACAGAGCCCACCGTCTCGCAAAGCGAGGCCTTACCGTCTGGCTACAGCACCCGCGAGCCCGGGATCAATTTTGCCGAAGCTGTGGCCGACAACGGCTATCTCTGGTGGTATGTCGACGCCATCAGCGATGACGGCAGACAGGCCATCACCATGATTATTTTTGTAGGGAGCGTGTTCTCTCCCTACTATGCCCGCGCGCGCCGCAAGGCCGTGACCGCAGCGGAAAACCACTGCGCCTTCAATACTATTCTCTATGGACCCGGCGGCAAAAAACGCTGGAGCATGACCGAGCGAGGCTCCGCCCGCCTCAAACGCCGTGCCGACAGTTACGCCCTGGGCCCGAGCCGAATCGATTGGGACGGAGAGAGCTTTCTGGCCCGGGTAAACGAGCGGTGCACACCGTTTGCACAGCGCATGCAGGGAACGATCCGAATCACCCCCTCCACGCTCACCGCACACAGCCTGCAGCTGGATGAGGACGCCCGGCACCACTGGAACCCCATCGCTCCCATTGCCCGGGTTGATGTCGATCTCCCCTCCCTGGGCACCGCCTGGTCCGGGGACGGCTACCTCGACAGCAACCGGGGAACAGAACCTTTGGCGGATGGATTCTCGGGCTGGGACTGGACCCGTGCGAGACTGAGCAATGGTGACTGTGCTGTGCGCTACGAAGCTCGACACGGCGCCCGAAAGCCGCATCGGCTGGCGTTGCGTTTTAAGAAGGACGGTTCTATCGCCAGCGAGGAGACCCGGGACGCGGCGGCGCTACCGCGCACGGGCATATGGCGCGTCCATCGACGCATGCCCGGCGCAGAAGCGAGGCCAACGCGATTACAGACTCTGGAAGACACGCCGTTTTATGCGCGCTCACTCATTAAGACAGAATTTGGCGGCGAAACGGGGACGGGCATCCATGAAAGCCTGTCCATGGAGCGATTTGAGCAGCGCTGGGTACAGACTCTGCTGCCCTTCAGGATGCCGCGCCGGACCTGAGGCTGGACCCCGAGCTGTGGACTTCGCGATCACGCTTTTCCAACTCGGCAAACACATTGAGAACCCAATCCACATCACCGGCGAAGCCATCCCGAGGCCCCTCAGCGACCTCCGGTGTCGGCAGTTCGTCCACCGCGCGAATGAGATAGCGCACCTGAGGGAGCGGATCCGCGTGAAGGTGCGCGAGATTGACTCTCGGCGGCAAAAGAGACGCGGCGGCCAACAGGAACTTGCGATGGGAGGACAATACCGTGCGTTGAGACACGCTGTCCCCACCGCGGCGCAGGAGCTCGTGACCAATGCCCGCATAGAGTTTTCTCGCAGCATAGATACCCGGCCTGCAGCGGGCGGGAAGCCCGGCAATACCGCTGTCCGCCCTGGCATACAAACACTCCGCGGCGCTCAGGAGGCGAGCCACCACCGAAGCCAGCTCCGGCGAGAACCTTGGATTTTCTATGAGCGCCTGGGGAGTCAGACCCACCTCCCGAAGCCAGCGCTTGGGCAGGTACACCCGCCCCGCCCGGGCATCTTCACCGACATCCCGGGCGATATTGGTCAGTTGCATAGCAACACCGAGATCCGCCGCGCGGGCCAGCATACCCGGATCCCTGACACCCATAAGCAAGGCCATCATGACGCCCACGGAGCCCGCCACGCGCACACCGTAGCCGTAAACACTACCCAAATCCTTGTAAGCCCGGGACTGCACATCCCAGGCAAAGCCCTGAAGCAGCGCCTCAAGGAGCTCCCGGGGCAGCGCATAGTCATGCACTACCCGGGCAAGCGCACGATCAACCGTGTTATCCGGGACACCCTCGCCATAAACCGCGCTCAGGCGCTCCCGGAATATCGCCAGCTCCGCCATGGGGTCATCCCCATCATCAATGGCATCATCAGCTTCCCGACAGAATGCATAGAGAGCAAAGACCGCACCCCGCAAGCCCGAGGGCAGTAAATGGGAAGCCAGAAAAAATGACTTGGATCCCGTGCGGATCATGCCCCGGCAATGCGCGGTATCGGAGCGCGCATCCGGCGGTATCGCTACCCGTGAACGCAGCAAAATGCCCTGCACCTCAGCAGCAGCCTCAGGCATAGCTGTGCGCATGGGGAACCACCTGATCCAGCACCTTGGCTGACGTTATCACGCCGGGGATGCCTGCGCCGGGATGCGTACCTGCGCCCACCAGGAAGAGACCTTTCACGTCCTCACTGACATTGTGGGGGCGGAACCAGGCGCTTTGCATGAGCTTTGGCTCGAAGCTGAAAGCACATCCGCGAAAGGCAAGAAGCCGGCTTTGAAAATCCAGAGGCGTCATCACCCGGGAGGTTTTCACATGCTCAGAGAATCCGGGAAGCACCGTTTCCTCAAGCCGCTTCTGGATAGCAAGACGGAAAGGCTCCGCCTGCGCCTCCCAGTCCGTACCGCTCTCCAGGTGAGGCACAGGCGCCAGAACGTAAAAGGTGTCACAGCCCTCGGGGGCAAGGCTTGGATCCAGCTCCGTAGGACGATGGAGGTAAAGACTGAAATCATCGGCGAGGTGGTGGTGCTTGAAGATATCATCCAAAAGCCCCTTGTACCGCGGACCAAGGAGCACCGAATGCTGAGGAACGTCCTCATAGCGCTTGTCCGTACCGAAGTACCAGACGAACAGCCCTGAAGAAAAACTCGAGCGCTCAATTTTGCGATCGGTCCAGTGCCTGCGGTGCTCGGGCTTCACAAGATGGCGGTAGGTCCATGCCGCATCGGCATTGGACACCACCACATTGGCGGAAAGCACTTCTCCCGACGCCAGGCGAACACCCTTCGCCTCCCCCCCTTCCACGAGGATTTCTTCCACCTCGGCATTACAGCGCAACACCGCACCCTGGGATTGCATCAGAGACACCATGGCATCGACCAGCGCTCCGGTCCCGCCCATGGCTGAATGGACGCCATGCTGCTGCTCCAGGTAGGAAATCAATGCATAGACGGCGGTGACCGAATAGGGATTCCCGCCGATGAGCAAGGGATGGAAACTCAGCACGGTTTGCAGCTTGGGGTTCTTTACATGAGCGCGCACCAGGGAATGGAGACTCCGTAGACCCTGCATTTTCAGCATCTCGGGAATCACCTTGAGCATATCGGTGATCTTGGTGAAGGGCATGTCGCCCATCTGCTCATAGCCAAGGCGATAAGCCGTGGCACTAACCTTTAAGAATTGCTCGTAGCCATCCAGATCCTCGGGCGCTATGCGGCGTATCTCCGCCCGCATCTGCTCGGGATCACCGGTGTAATCGAAGGTATCGCCATCATCAAAACGGAGGCGGAAAAAGGGCTTCATGGCGCGAAGCTCGACATCGTCACTGAAGCTTCTGCCACAGAGCGTCCACAACTCCTCAAGCAAAAACGGCGCCGTGATAATCGTGGGACCCGCGTCAAAGGTAAATCCGTCCTGCCGGAAAACGTAGGCCCGCCCACCGGGAGCATCAAGCTTTTCGAGCACGGTAACGCGGTAACCGCGCACGGAAAGACGAATTGCGGCAGCAAGTCCGCCAAAACCACTGCCAATGACGATGGCGTGGGGAGCAGCACCCGATTGCAGCTCAGAACCCGGGGTCACGATACTGTTCACTATAAATTACACTTTTAGTGTCAAACTTGCTTTACAGCATAGCAGCAAGTACAGGCCTTGCACAGATCCACCAAAGGCTTTCTTGAACCTCAGCTCCGGGCAGCCGCCCTACGAACCTGTTCAGCGAACCACTCGGGACTCTCTTCGTGACCCAGATGCCCCAAATCGGCAATGCGATGAAGCTCTGAGCCGGGGAGACGACGCGCCAACTCCTCACCCTGAGCCGGCAGCACCACCGAATCCCTGTCACAGACCAGAAGCGATAAGGCGGGATTCAGCCGATCCAGATTGGCCTCCAACTGCTCCAGATTCCAGTTCGCCATCATGCGTAGTGTGGCCGCGACATGGCGGGGTTTACCCAGCAGATCCCGATAGCAGCGCACCATCTCGGGCGGCGTGCGGGAACCGGTCTGACGCAACATCCGCTCCACGGGTTTTCGCGGCACGGCGTGAAGCGCCACCAGCTGAGTGAACACAGGAGAGGCTGCAAGCAGCTGCGCCGCCTTACTGAACACCGGCGCAGCCGCACGACCGAAGGGCAACATGGCACCGTTAATACTGACCACGGACCGGGGATTCAAGGAACCTCGCAAGCACAGGCATGCGGCGATGGCAGCGCCGGCAGAATGGCCCGCGATCACCACGGGCTTTGCATCCAGGGTCTGAAGAAGATGAGCGATGGCACGGGACATGCCCGTCAGGGAACACTGCGCTGCGGGCGCCAGCTCCGTAAAGCCCTGCCCGGGGAGATCCGGGGCGATGACACGGAAGTCCGACTCCAGGAGACGCGCCATAGGCACCCAGGAATGGGAGGACGCCCCCGTGCCATGGAGCAAGAGTAAATCGGGGCCGCTGCCACGAATCTGCACGTGCCAGCGCAACCCCGAAGACTCAATAAACTCGCTGCTATCCGAATCGGGCCAATTTTCAGGAAGCTCATAGTCGGTCATGAGCCTAACTCACGACCTGGCGAACAACGGACTGCAACTGCCGGGCATCGGCATTGGGCAGGGGAAGATACAGCGCGCCCAGATTTTCCGCCAGCTCCGCCGCGGAGCGGTGCGGCCGTGGCGAGGTATCAATCACCATACCTGCCGCCGCACTACTCAATCGCAGGTTCTGCGCCGCCAACAGAGCATCGGCAAGGGCGGGCTCCCGCCCCGTGCTGCCGTCGCGACAGACGTTGCCCCGACCGTCCGTCAGCATCACATAGGCGGGCGTTGCCCCGCGGCGATCGAGCATTTCCAACAGCTCAGCGGTGGCATCAATGCCCGCCGCCAGGGGCGTTCCACCGCCGCCCGGCAAGGCCGAGAGACTGCGCTTTGCGCGCACCAGCGACCGCGTGGGCGGCAACAGCAACTCTGCGCTGTCGCCTCGAAACGCAATAAGCGCTACTTCGTCACGCCGCACGTAGCAGTCAGCGAGGAGGAGCTCGACGGCACCCTTCGCCTCAGCAAGACGGTAGAGCGCCGAAGACCCCGATGCATCAACGACAAATACCGTGACACTCTGCGATCGCTGACGAAAGCGCACAATACGAAAATCTTCGGCTTGCACCCGCAAGCGAGCGCCGCCCGTCGCCGGACCCCGCAAGCGCTGCCAGGGCGCGGCGGTGCGCAGGGTCGCCATGACATCCAGTCGCGCTCCGCTGCGGGGATCACCGGGGAGACTGCCCATGGGACGTCCGCGCATCTTCGCGCGCTGCCGGGCTCCGGACTTCCCGCTTGCCGCATTGCGTCGTGCGCCCATGGACCCACTGAGTAACTTCGCAAGCAAATCGGGCGGCAGCATTGCCTGCGCTGCCTCCAGGAGACGATCATCGGTCAGAGGGTCCGGATCAGTATTAGGTTGCTCGGCATCCGGCGCCTTGTCGTCCTCAGACTCCCTCTGCGCATCGGACGGTGGCGGACTGTCAGGTGCATCGGGCGTTTCATTGTCCGGGGGCTGCGAATCGTCGGCGCTGTCGTCCGGACTTTCTTCGACATCATCCTCGGCATCCTGCTCATCGCCCCCAGGGAGCCGCGTTGCCAGAGGTAGCAACACCAGTCGCACGACCTGCTCTAGCTGCTCATCGGATACGCTCTCCTCCCTCGCCAGAGCCGTGAGCACCCGCGCTGTTCTCGCCGCCAGCAATGCCGCCCTCGGAGAATCGATACCCAAGGCCAGGGTCGCCTGACAAATACTCTGCAGCGCCTGATCCCCCAGCTCCACCTCCGCAAGGGCTTCCCGGGCACCCTGAATATCCTCCCTTGACCAGGGAAACTCATCGATGGCTCCGACGGGCAAAGGCGTAAGATCGATCTGCAATGCCAGACGCTCGATCAAGTTGGCTGCCAGGGCCTCGTCATCGACACCTTCATCGAGGGCTATAACTGCGAGACGACAATCGTGCTGGGCCGCAATACCCTCACGCTCCAGACGTAGCACCGGCTCATCCAGAAGCGCCGCCAGGGGCGCCACCACGGAGGTCGGCGCCCGCTCCGCCATACTGAGGAGGACGACGCCATCACTGCTTTCCACCAAAAGACCGCGCCCGGCAACGGGAGAGCCTTTACGCAGCGTCGCCGCCAAATCGAGACCACCCAGAAGACGGGACTCACTGCAGTGCAGGGGTATCTTTCGCCACGGCGTGGCGTCGGGCAGCAGTGCCTGGCACTGTTCCAACCAGAAGTCCCGTACGGGACCGGGGCGCCCTTTCAGTCGGACCCCCCCCAGGCTATGACCTCCCACCGCCAGGCAGGCTGCAGCCCACGCCGCATCATTCCAGCGCGCAAGCTGTTCATCGCTTGCTGCGATGGTCAATCGAAGAGCGCCGACAGGGCCTTGTCGATGCGCGCCGTAGACCCCGATTCATCAAGGGGATCCCGTCGCAGCCGGTGCCGTAGCACTGAGGGTGCCAGCGCTTTCATATCGTCAAGGGTAGCCACATCACGACCCGCCAGCGCCGCCTGAGCCCGCGCCGTTCTTACCAGCGTGAGCTCACCGCGAAGACCGTCGGTACCAAGGGACATGCACAAGGTTGCTGCCGCCTCCAGCACCTCGTCCGCAACCTCAATCGAGTCCAGCGATTCCCGGGCCTTTTGTAACTGCCGGCGAACGCGCCCCTCTTTGCGCTGCTGATGCTTGGTAAAGCCCTCGGGATCCCGCTCAAAGGCATCGCGTTGCCGGACAATTTCTACCCGCGCCGCCACGTCCTGGGGTGTTTTTACCTCCACGGACATGCCGAAACGATCCAGGAGCTGGGGCCGCAGTTCCCCCTCCTCCGGGTTTCCACTGCCCACAAGCACAAAGCGTGCGGGATGACGCACGCTGAGCCCTTCCCGTTCGACGACGTTTTCACCACTGGCAGCAACATCCAGGAGCGAGTCGACGATATGATCCTCAAGGAGATTGACTTCATCGATATAGAGAAATCCGCGGTGCGCCCGGGCCAGCAGCCCCGCTTCGAAGGCTTTCTCGCCATCATGCAGCGCCCGCTCAAGATCCAGGGCACCGATCACCCGATCTTCCGTAGCGCCCAGGGGAAGATCCACCACGGGAATCGGTGACGCCCGGGATTTCAGTTTCTCTGTGCCGGATTCGCAGCGCGCACAGAGCCCCGCGGGCTTTTTATCGGGATCGCAGTTAAAGGGACAACCCTCAACCATGGGGATTTTTGGCATCAAAGCGGCCAATGCCCGGATCGCCGTGGACTTGCCCGTACCTCTATCCCCAAACACAAGGACGCCCCCGATGGAGGGGTCCACCGCCGCCACAAGCAGGGCGGTTTTCATTTCGTCCTGACCAACAATGGCCGTAAACGGGAAGGCTTTCGCCATAGTTCTAACTTCCAGCTAATTCTTGGAAGACATCCGAAAAGATGCCTGTGTAAATCCAAGCTTACACGATCAATTTACAAAATGGGTGTCATTAGCCGATGAGAGCTGCCGTTGCCCGACGGGAAAAACCCTCAGGAGAGCTGACCTAGAAAACTCTCCAATGCCGCCTGGGTTTGCGCCGGCGCCTCAAACTGCGGCAAACCCAGCGTGTCGGGAATCCGGGTCAGCTGCCAGTTGTCATGGTCCCGCGCCACGTCATCCAGATAATCAAAGCTGATATTGGGATCTTTGTCGTAGAGGACCTGAACCGGTAATCGCAGGGGCTCATAGAGATCCCCCACGGCGTCGGGCGCAAAAAACTGTGTCGACAAGAAGTAAAACGGCGCATAAGAGGCTCCAGGCTGCGCCGCACAGGCCCAGGCGTAATCAACCATGTCCTCTGGCGCGCCGCCGGCAAACGCCTTGTCCAAAAAAAATCGAATGCTCGGCTTTGTTCTGAGAACCCGAAAGAGACCTGCACCCAGAAGGGGAAGACGTAACACCCGATGGACGCGCTCGGGCGCTCGCGAGCGTGACTCGCGTCGGCGCATAAAACCCGTCGGTGAAACCAGGGTCAGGCTGCGAAAGAGCTCCGGCGCCTCAAGGGCCGCCCGCGCAGCGAACTCCGATGTCGTGGACAGCGCCAGCACATCCACGGGACCCAGATCCATGGTTTCTACCATGTCGATGATCACGCGGGCATAAAATTCCGGGCTGTAGACCCGATCGCTGCGTTCCGAGCGACCAAAACCCGGCAGATCCGGCGCGTACAGTGGCATGGAGAGCGCCATATCCTCAAAAAACGGCTTCACCTCAAACGCACTCGCCGCTGCGTTCATACTGTGTAGAAGCAGGAGCGGAGGACCACTGCCCGGCCGATGGTAGCAAAGCACCGATGGCGAACTTGGCAACGCCCAAGGTACTTCCTCCGCATCAAAAGCGGCGGGCAATGACTGGCCTTCCATAGCAAACTCCTGTGAATTGCACGAGCTTACGCGTATAAGCAAGCCTTGACATATGTCAAATTTAGTTAACACTTTAGGTGTTACATTTATTGGACACTTTTGCCAGAGTCGAGCGGCATGCGAATACTGTTTGTGCATCCCAATTATCAGTCCGGCGGCGCCGAGATCGCCGGCAGCTGGCCGCCCGCCTGGGTGGCTTACCTGTCCGGCCCTTTGCGCAAGGCGGGCTTTACCGACATCCATTTCATCGATGCCATGACCCACGATCTGGACGATGGAACCATCGCCGCGCGCATTTCAGAGCTGCAGCCCGATCTCGTCGGAGTGACCTCAATTACGCCTTCTATTTACGCGGCGGAACGCATTCTGGAGCTTGCGAAAGAGCATGCACCCCAGGCTCTCAGAGTACTCGGGGGCATTCATGCGACGTTTATGTACAAGCAGGTGCTGAGCGAGGCGCCATGGATAGACCTCATCGTACGCGGTGAGGGTGAAGAGATTCTTTGTGATGTGGTCCGCGCGGCCGCCTGCGGGGACTTTGAAGCCCAGCGCGAATCTATCAAGGGCGTAGCTTTTCGACGCGGCAGCGAAATCGTCGCAACGCCCGCCGCACCCACAATCAAAGATCTGGATTCCATTGAGCCCGACTGGAACATGCTGGAGTGGAGCCACTACACCTACATTCCTTTGGGAACACGCGTAGCGATACCGAATATGGCACGGGGCTGCCCCTTTACCTGCTCCTTTTGCTCCCAATGGAAATTCTGGCGGGATTATCGTGTGCGTGACCCCATCAAGGTGGTCGACGAAATTGAAAAACTCGTCAATGAACACGACGTCGGATTTTTCATTCTTGCGGATGAGGAACCCACGATCAATCGCAAGAAGTTTATCGAATTCTGCGAAGAACTCATCCGAAGGGGGCTGCCGGACCGCATAAAGTGGGGCATCAATACCCGCGTTACGGACATTCTCAGGGATGAAGCGCTCTTGCCGCTCTACCGCCGTGCAGGTCTGGTTCATGTCAGCCTGGGCACCGAGGCGGCGGCACAGATGAAACTCGATCAGTTCAATAAAGAAACGAAGGTCGAAGACAACAAGCGGGCGATTCAGCTTCTGCGGGAAGCGGATATTCTCATTGAGGCGCAGTTTATCGTCGGCCTGGACAACGAAACACCCGAGACCCTGGAAGAGACCTATCAAATGGCCTGGGAGTGGCAGCCCGATCTGGCGAACTGGGCGATGTATACCCCCTGGCCCTTCACGCCGCTATTCCAGGACCTGGGCGATAAGGTCGAAATCTTCGACTTTTCGAAGTACAACTTTGTGACCCCGATCATGAAGCCCGCCGCTATGAGTCGCGGGGAGCTTCTGGATGGCGTCATGCGCAACTATCGTCGCTTTTACAGCAAGAAGGCGTTGTTTCATTATCCCTGGCGCGGCACGGGGTTCCGTCGTCGCTATCTCCTGGGCTGCCTCAAGGCCTTTATGAAGGCAGGCTTTCAAAGGAGCTTCTACGATCTGGGCAAGGCCGGCTACTGGGGCCCGCAAACCAAAGACAAGGTCGACTTCCACTTTGATACGACGCGTAAGATCGCGCCGGCACAACTGGAAGACTGGGAATCCAGTCAGGATCGCGCTGCGCAGGCTCGTGCCCGCAAACAGGCAGCACTGGAAGACTGCGAGGAACAGGTCGTAACAGTCAAAGCCTGTGGAGGCGGAGACCAGCAAATGAACGACTCTTTCGCTGAAGGCTATGTTGATCAAAGCGTCACCCAAGGAAGCGAGAAAATCGAGGAAATGGCCTAGTGAATGCACCGGTGGCAATACCGCCCCCGAATGACGGGCTTGCCCGCATCGGACCCAACAGCGTGTTGCAATTGGTGCCGCTGCTTGACGATATGCTGGGAGAGGACGAGCGTAAGCGACTCATGCTCCTGTCGGGAATGTCGGAGCTTCCGTCGGATGAGGGCATGATGGCGGAGTCACCCGCGGCGGCCCTCCATCAGGCGCTCCGATCGAATCACCCCGGACTGGCCCCTAAACTGACAAACCGCGCTGGGGAGCGCACAGCGGACTACATCATCAGGCATCGAATTCCCACGGCCGCGCTGCGCGTGATGCGCACCCTGCCGCCCTGGCTCTCCGCCCCGCTGCTGGCCAATATCATTGAAAAACACGCCTGGACCTTTGCCGGTTCCGGTCGCTTCCGTGTCCGCTCGCGACACCCCCTGGTATTTACCCTGCACGACAATCCCGTCGTCCGGGGAGAAACATCCTCAGAACCCTTGTGCCACTGGCACAGTGCGGTATTTCAAAGACTGTTTACGTCCATCGTAGATCCCAACCTTCGCTGCGTGGAAACGCAGTGTTGTGCCACTGGCAGCGACAGCTGCGTTTTCGAACTCCGCTGAAGCTAGCCGAAATCAGGTGAACTGGGATGGGCAACCGGTTTACCGGATTCCTTCCACGCATCGAATCCACCATCGATAGACTTCACATGAAGATATCCCATCTCTTCCATGGTTTTAGCCGACAGGGCGGCACGGCCACTGGTTTTGCAGTAGAGCAGATAACGGCGGGAACGGTCCTGGAGGCTCTCATCCGTCGACAGCATAAACTCCAACAAACCCCGGGGAATATTGATAGCACCGCCGATGTGGCCGTCCTGATACTCATTGCCCTCACGAACATCTATAAGCACGTCCGCGGCTAACACCGCTTCCTCCGCGCCCTCCAGGGCCACCTCGGTAATGCCCGCCTTGGCTGCGGCCACCAGATCCTGTGCTGTTTTCATGTGCCTGTACCTCCTGAAAAAGAACGAGGTAATTCTAGCGTTCGAATCAGTAATTGACAGTTACCAGGCGCGAAAAAACCTGGCTTGAGCCCCGCGTCTATTTCAGTGAGTGTTACCCTCATCACCATGTTCATACCGCATGCAAAGCCACTGATCCAAGGCACCTTTCTCGCACGCTACGATCGCTTTATCGCTCGCATCGCCCTTGGTGATAGGGAAGTCGATGCCCACTGCGTTAACACCGGTCGCATGGAGGGACTCATAGTGCCAGGGAGTCGGGCCTGGGTATCGCAGGTGCCTGATGATAGTCCTCGTAAGCTGCGCTACACCCTGGAACTCCTGGAAATCAACGGAGTGATGATCGGCACCAATACCCAGCTACCGAATCGACTGGCAGAGACCGTGGTGCAGGCAAAGCAGGTAAACGGACTGAAGCGCTACCGGAAACTGTCCCGGGAAGTTGCCTATGGGGCACGTTCGCGCATTGACCTGTTGCTGGAGGGCGCGAACAGCCGCCATTGGGTCGAGGTAAAGAACTGCCATCTGGTATACCCCGATGGCGGCGCCTATTTCCCTGACTCCGTGAGTAAGCGGGCCACGGGTCACCTCGAGGAACTCATTCAGAAGGTAGAAGTCGGCGACAAAGCGACGGTGTTATTTGTCATCCAGAGGCTCGACGGCGTCGTTGTTCGCCCCAGCAGTGTCCACGACCCCGCTTTCGCAGAGGCGGCACGGCAGGCCTATGCCCGGGGAGTGCGCTTTACCGGTCTACATTTCGACGTAAGCACTCGCGGCTTCACCTATCTCGGGACCCTGCCTGTGGACTTCAGGCCCTACAACGAAGAATCCGTCAGAGGCTATCGTGACGCCCTCGCCAGCACGTCGGGATGGCAGCGCCGCGGCAAACCGCGATGAAGAGTGGCTAGGCGTTCAGCGTTGCCAGGACGCGATTCGCTTTGCGTCGGAAAGCCGGCTCCTCCAGGAGGGCCGGCACGCGCCCCAGCCCGGACGCCTTGAGTTGCTCCTCGAGATAGAAGAGTCCCGGTTCCTCGGAATCCGCGATGGGAAGTTCTGCGATATCAGCGAGACCACGATAGGTCACCCGGTCGCCTATGCGTCCCGCCAAATACAGCAGTACGTTTTCCTGACGCTCGGCACCGCTCATGGGGTGTTCTGAGGCCGGGGTGACAAGGGGAATAAAGCCGGACTCAATGGCATTGGCGATATCATCGGGGAGATGCCAGTGCCGCGCCAACCCCGCTCCTACGATGGCGGTGTTCGCCGAGCAGGCCTTTTGTTGAGCGCTTACGCGGTCCACGATGCTAACACCGTCGCTGTAGACCGCCGGCAGTCCCTCAACGCTGGTAACGAGGGCCACATCGCCGAGGTTGAAGAAAAGCGCCTTCGTGGCGAGTACCGAGGGACGTTCCACACCAAGCTCCTGTCCAAGCATCTGCGCCATGGCACTTGCCGTGCATGCGGACTTCCAAATCCGTCCCAAAGCTGCCTGCTGCTCAGGACTACCCTCATCAAGCTGCTCTGCCACGGCCGCCTGCGCCACCAGTCCCTTCACAACACTGACCCCAAGATAGGTGATGGCATGCTGAACGCTGGTAATGGGAGACGCCAGGGAAAATGCCGCAGAGTTGACGGTACGAAGTATGCTGGCCGTAAGGCCCGCATCCGAGGCAACGGCCTCCATTAAAGCATCCGGCGTATCCAGGCCACTGGCCAGCTTTCGCTGTACGGGATGAGGCTCGGGCATACGGGTGCAAATGGCATCGATATTCGCCGACACCTCAGGCGTCAGCTCGTCCCGCATAACAAGATGAAAGCCCTCAAGCTCGGCGGGCAGAGGCCGCTGCGCGACTTCAGACCTATCCACGGCCGCCGACTCAAACGCGGGCAGTTCAGCTGATTCCGCGCCTTTGGCGCTGGGCTGACTGACAGAGGACGGCTTTTTTGGTGGCTGCGGACGCTTTTTGGTTTTGGACTTTCCCAGAAACAGCCACAGGGTAAGGGCGACCAAAACGATCAAAACCACCCACAGTGCATCAAACTCCATTTCACCTATCCTTTTAGTTTGGAACCCTACCGCTCAATGGTGAGCTGCTTTTGTCTAAGACTGCGTTAAAAGAGCTATTACCGTGACACGCTGGTCGCGCCACTTACGAATCACCAGCGAGCGCTGCATCGTCCAGCACCGAGGCTCTTTGGTAAGCGCTACGCTCCGTCAAACGATCGCGATAAGCACACAATAGCGGGTGCTCCTGAAGGCTTTTGAACTGCAAGCCAAACATCACTTCCGAACCGAAATACACGTCAGCGGCGGTAAACCGCTCCCCGCAGATGAAGGGATTATCAGCCAGGGCGAACAGAAGGGTTTGATAGGTCAGATCGAAGGAGCCATAACCGAGCATTCCGGATTGCTGTTCATCGGGCTCCACACCGAGGGAACGGTTGCTGGTGGCGGCCTCCACAGGGCCCGCGGCGAAGTACATCCATCGATGATACGCCGCTCTTTCCGAGTCCCTGGGCGCTAGGTCTGCGACGGGAAATGCATCAGCCAGATAGGCACATATTGCCCCCGTCTCCGTGACGACAGCATCTCCGTGCACAAGTGTGGGCACCTTACCCATGGGGTTGATGGCAAGGTAACTCGGAGATTTCATAGCGTCACCATAGTCCAGAACGATGGTGTCGTAGGGCTCTCCAACTTCCTCAAGCATCCAGCGGACGATGCGCCCTCGGGACATGGGGTTGGTGTAAAAAACCAGACTCATAGCTCGCCTTCTTTTGTTTGCAAAAGCACATTCCCAGAGTCCCAGAATACCACCAGATGATGCGCCGGTATCCATTAGTCGCAAGGTTTGCGCCGTTTGGCTGAGGCAAAGCAGCTTCCTGCACTATCGGGTTGCACGCTTTTCATGGCGCGCCAGCTCATAGCGCAAAAACAGCTAAGCCGCTTGATCGAAACACCGTCCGAAACTGCAAATACCGACCGGGTGCGGCTTGCATGCCCCTGAAAAATAGGTGTTTTTCAAAGAGCCCCTGGACTTGGAGCACAATTTGCTAGGTACTTAGCGAGGCGCACTCACCGAGGATGAGTGCGCTTGACGCCGCCTTACACCAATAAGCACACCAAGGTATCCCGATCGGCTCTGTGACGCCGGTCTTCATTGCTTATTGGAGCAACACTATGTCGCGCGCACGATCATTAAAGCTTCCTCGAAACCTCATAAAGCTAGCTCTATTATTGTCAGCTGCTTTGATATCAGGCTGCGCAGGCCTCAAACCCCCGTGCCTGCAATATGAGACCCGAAGCATCCAGAAAACCATCATGCTCAGAGGTCAAGGGTCGATCAATGTCATGTCCGAAAGCCTGGTATGCACATCCCGGGAGGAGCTGTACTCGCTTAGGGAATAGGTCGACCCTGTTGCACTGTGCACACAAACGACTCCGGACTCCTTCGGATAACAATGGCAGATCAAGCAAGCTTCTCTGTTTATGTACGGCTGTGGCGGCGGCGCTCCGGGGCGATCTTGTTGACCCCCAGATGAGCGCTGCATAGACTCCTTTGCAGAAAGTCGGCAAAAGGTCGGCTGCTTTGATAGAGGCTTTTTATGGCGATCAGTGACGAGTGGGTACACTGGACCCGCTCCAATCTGAAGGACGGCGCAACGGTTGCTGAGACCCGAGTGGCTCTCGAGGCTCAAGGTTTTGCGGCGAAAGACATCAAGTATGCTTTAAAAAAAGCGGCCTCGAGAAAAAGCTATCAGCAGGAAGTCAGCGCACGAACTGCAAGCAAGGGCGTGAAAAGGCATCGACAGGCGAACGTTGACTACGCAGCGCTGGCAGCTCCGAAGCTTATCCGCAGTACCCCTAACGGGCGGGTAACCACCCTATGTGACGACGAGCTGCAGCTGTTTGCTATTGAAAACTTTCTTAGTACTCAGCAATGCAACACCCTGGTTGAGGCTATTAGAGCAAACGCCCATCCATCGAAGGTTGATGGGTATGAGCAGCAGTCTGACTTCAGATCCAGTCGTACCTGCAGTCTCAGAGTACATGAGCACCCTTTCGTAGCGGACATCAATAAGAGCATTGCAAATACTCTGGGGCTCAATCACCGCTGGGGAGAAGTGACTCAGGGCCAATGGTATGAGCCAGGGCAGCAGTACAAAGCGCATCCGGATTACTTTGTGCCCGGTACGCCAGAATATGACCAGTTTGCCCTCGCCGACGGTCAGCGAACCTGGACCTTCATGATTTATCTCAACAAACCGGAACAAGGGGGCGGGACGCATTTCAGCAAAATCGACAGAACTGTCATGCCCGAGGCAGGGATGGCGATATGCTGGAACAATCTCCTCCCCAGTGGCGAACCCAACCCCAGCACTGTGCACGCGGGACTTCCCGTGGAGGCTGGATCGAAGTTCATTATTACCAAGTGGTTTCGCGACCGTGGAACCGGGTCACCCTTTATCGACCAGTAGCAAGCTGTCTCGCTACGATCTGTCGTGATACTCACTCTTGGGTGTTCACGGTTGTTTCGTTTTTCTTAGCGGTTTTTTGTAAAAGAGAATCACCGCTTCCTAAAAAGCAAAAACCCCCGCAGCAAAGCTACAGGGGTTTTTCCTTTTTGGCGCCTGGCGATGACCTACTCTCACATGGGGAAGCCCCACACTACCATCGGCGATGCATCGTTTCACTGCTGAGTTCGGGATGGGGTCAGGTGGTTCCAATGCTCTATGGTCGCCAGGCAAACTGGCATGATTGTTTGGGGTCTTACCAGCGGTTGGCTGTGCCTTACTCAATCAAATTAGGTCGGTAGTTCAAGCTGAGGTCCGGGTGTTCATTCCGGATTTTCTTTGTCTTGCTTTGTCTTGCTTTGTCTTACCTAAGCGTGTTGCTACACACTCTGACTCAATCACAACATCCGCAGTCTTCTTTCTGTTGCTCGCGATCGCTCGCTTGCAGCAAATAACTTGGATTATATGGTCAAGCCTCACGGGCAATTAGTACTGGTTAGCTCAACGCCTCACAACGCTTCCACACCCAGCCTATCAACGTAGTAGTCTTCTACGGCCCTTCAGGACCCTCAAGGGGTCAGGGAGAACTTATCTTGGGAGGGGCTTCCCGCTTAGATGCTTTCAGCGGTTATCCCTTCCGAACGTAGCTACCCGGCAATGCGTCTGGCGACACAACCGGAACACCAGGGGTTCGTCCACTCCGGTCCTCTCGTACTAGGAGCAGCTTCCCTCAATTCTCCAACGCCCACGGCAGATAGGGACCGAACTGTCTCACGACGTTCTAAACCCAGCTCGCGTACCACTTTAAATGGCGAACAGCCATACCCTTGGGACCGGCTTCAGCCCCAGGATGTGATGAGCCGACATCGAGGTGCCAAACACCGCCGTCGATGTGAACTCTTGGGCGGTATCAGCCTGTTATCCCCGGAGTACCTTTTATCCGTTGAGCGATGGCCCTTCCATTCAGAACCACCGGATCACTAAGACCTACTTTCGTACCTGCTCGACTTGTCAGTCTCGCAGTCAAGCGCGCTTGTGCCTTTACACTAACCTCATGATTTCCGACCATGATTAGCGCACCTTCGTGCTCCTCCGTTACGCTTTGGGAGGAGACCGCCCCAGTCAAACTACCCACCACACACTGTCCTCGATCCCGATCAGGGACCTGAGTTAGAACCTCAACATTACCAGGCTGGTATTTCAAGGACGGCTCCACAATGGCTAGCGCCACTGCTTCAAAGCCTCCCAGCTATCCTACACAAATAAGGTCAAAGTCCCGTGTGAAGCTATAGTAAAGGTTCACGGGGGTCTTTCCGTCTAGCCGCGGGTACACTGCATCTTAACAGCGATTTCAATTTCACTGAGTCTCGGGTGGAGACAGTTTGGCCATCGTTACGCCATTCGTGCAGGTCGGAACTTACCCGACAAGGAATTTCGCTACCTTAGGACCGTTATAGTTACGGCCGCCGTTTACCGGGGCTTCAATCAAGAGCTTCTCCGAAGATAACCCCATCATTTAACCTTCCGGCACCGGGCAGGCGTCACACCCTATACGTCCACTTTCGTGTTTGCAGAGTGCTATGTTTTTAATAAACAGTCGCAGCCAACTGGTCACTTCGACTGCCGTCAGCTTAGGGAGCAAGTCCCATCACCAACAGCAGCGTACCTTCTCCCGAAGTTACGGTACCATTTTGCCTAGTTCCTTCACCCGAGTTCTCTCAAGCGCCTGGGTATTCTCTACCTGATCACCTGTGTCGGTTTACAGTACGGTTCCTTCATATCTGAAGCTTAGAGGCTTTTCCTGGAAGCATGGCATCGACCACTTCGCTTGTCGCTCTCGCTCGAAGCTCGTCATCAGCTCTCGGCCTTAAGATCCCGGATTTACCTAAGATCTCAGCCTACAACCTTAAACGCGGACAACCATCGCCGCGCTGGCCTAGCCTTCTCCGTCCCCCCATCGCAATATGAAGAAGTGCAGGAATATTAACCTGCTTCCCATCGACTACGCATCTCTGCCTCGCCTTAGGGGCCGACTCACCCTGTCCCGATTAGCGTTGGACAGGAAACCTTGATCTTCCGGCGGGGAGGTTTTTCACCCCCCTTATCGTTACTCATGTCAGCATTCGCACTTCTGATACCTCCAGCAAACCTCCCGGTTCACCTTCAACGGCTTACAGAACGCTCCTCTACCATGCATGCAAGCATGCATCCGCAGCTTCGGTTACCAGTTTAGCCCCGTTACATCTTCCGCGCAGGCCGACTCGACTAGTGAGCTATTACGCTTTCTTTAAAGGGTGGCTGCTTCTAAGCCAACCTCCTAGCTGTCTAAGCCTTCCCACATCGTTTCCCACTTAACTGGTATTGGGGACCTTAGCTGGCGGTCTGGGTTGTTGCCCTCTCGACAACGGACGTTAGCACCCGCTGTCTGTCTGCCGTGATTGTACTCCTGGGTATTCGGAGTTTGCATGGGGTTGGTAAGTCGGGATGACCCCCTAGCCCAAACAGTGCTCTACCCCCCAGGGTAAGACACGACGCTCTACCTAAATAGATTTCGAGGAGAACCAGCTATCTCCGGGCTTGATTAGCCTTTCACTCCGATCCACAGCTCATCCCCTCATTTTTCAACATAAGTGGGTTCGGCCCTCCAGTTAGTGTTACCCAACCTTCAGCCTGGCCATGGATAGATCGCCCGGTTTCGGGTCTATTGCCTGCAACTAAACGCCCTATTAAGACTCGGTTTCCCTACGCCTCCCCTATACGGTTAAGCTTGCTACAGACAATAAGTCGCTGACCCATTATACAAAAGGTACGCAGTCACAGAACAAGTCTGCTCCCACTGCTTGTACGCACACGGTTTCAGGATCTATTTCACTCCCCTCTCCGGGGTTCTTTTCGCCTTTCCCTCACGGTACTGGTTCACTATCGGTCAGTCAGGAGTATTTAGCCTTGGAGGATGGTCCCCCCGTCTTCAGTCAAGATATCACGTGTCCCGACCTACTTATCGCATGCTCAGTACCACCTACAGATTTTCGTGTACGGGGCTATCACCCTCTATCGCCGGACTTTCCAGACCGTTCCACTAATCCACAAGCTATTACATGCAGGCTCTTCCCCGGTCGCTCGCCGCTACTGGGGGAATCTCAATTGATTTCTTTTCCTACGGGTACTTAGATGTTTCAGTTCCCCGCGTTCGCCTCTATTACCTATGTATTCAGTAATAGATACCCAACTTACATTGGGTGGGTTTCCCCATTCGGACATTCCCGGATCAAAGGTTGGTTGCTACCTCCCCGAGACTTTTCGCAAGCTCCAACGTCCTTCATCGCCTCTGACTGCCAAGGCATCCACCGTGTGCGCTTAGTCACTTGACCATATAATCCAAATCATCTGCGATGACTTCGATTTAGTCCATCGGTAGCGTTCCAGACGCTACTCGATGCACCCCCCATCCCTGGGGGGCGAAGACTCCCGTCCACGCCCTTAAGCAACTGCTTACGTGGCCGGGTTTAGTAAAGATCGTTTAAGACAAACAAGCGGTTAACTCATCTGTCCGACTCCGATCCGCCGGATGTTGTGACGCTTAAGTCACAGTATGTTTTGCAACATATTTTACAACTCGTCGTGATAACGGGGAATTGAATACCCGTTACCACTGAACAATTTATCTAAGAACTGTCTGACTCACACTCAAACGCCTAAGCGTCTTTCCTGTGCTTCAGCTCAGCTCAAAGACTCAGCTTGATCTACCTTGTTAAAGAACATCTGGTGTCGCTTGGACAAACCAGAACCGGTTATAAAAACCAGAGGCAGGCACAGCACGCTGTAACTGCCTCTGATTTCGTTAATGCCATGTTTTTCTATCTATCTATCTATCTGTCTATCTATCTATCTATCTTCTTAATCCCAGGACGCGCTAAGAATGGTGGAGCTACGCGGGATCGAACCGCGGACCTCCTGAATGCAAATCAGGCGCTCTCCCATCTGAGCTATAGCCCCTCGTCCTGCGACACGCCCGAGCTAAGTGGTAGGCCTGGGCAGATTTGAACTGCCGACCTCACCCTTATCAGGGGTGCGCTCTAACCAACTGAGCTACAGGCCTGCTGTTACTTATGGCATTAACCGATTAGATGAAGACAAAAGTGTGAGCACTCGTCAGGTAGTGCTTATCGTTTAAGGAGGTGATCCAGCCCCAGGTTCCCCTAGGGCTACCTTGTTACGACTTCACCCCAGTCATGAATCACTCCGTGGTGATCGCCCTCCCGAAGGTTAGGCTAACCACTTCTGGAGCAACCCACTCCCATGGTGTGACGGGCGGTGTGTACAAGGCCCGGGAACGTATTCACCGTGACATTCTGATTCACGATTACTAGCGATTCCGACTTCACGGAGTCGAGTTGCAGACTCCGATCCGGACTACGAAACGTTTTGTGGGATTCGCTCCCCCTCGCGGGTTTGCTGCCCTCTGTGCGTTCCATTGTAGCACGTGTGTAGCCCAGGCCGTAAGGGCCATGATGACTTGACGTCGTCCCCACCTTCCTCCGGTTTGTCACCGGCAGTCTCCTTAGAGTTCCCGCCATTACGCGCTGGCAACTAAGGACAAGGGTTGCGCTCGTTACGGGACTTAACCCAACATCTCACGACACGAGCTGACGACAGCCATGCAGCACCTGTCACTAGATTCCCGAAGGCACTCCCGTATCTCTACAGGATTCCTAGGATGTCAAGGCCTGGTAAGGTTCTTCGCGTTGCATCGAATTAAACCACATGCTCCACCGCTTGTGCGGGCCCCCGTCAATTCATTTGAGTTTTAACCTTGCGGCCGTACTCCCCAGGCGGTCTACTTATCGCGTTAACTTCGCCACCAAGAAATCAAGTCTCCCAACGGCTAGTAGACATCGTTTACGGCGTGGACTACCAGGGTATCTAATCCTGTTTGCTCCCCACGCTTTCGCACCTCAGCGTCAGTGTCGAGCCAGGAGGCCGCCTTCGCCACCGGTATTCCTCCACATATCTACGCATTTCACCGCTACACGTGGAATTCTACCTCCCTCTCTCGCACTCCAGTCGGCCAGTATCGGGTGCAATTCCCAGGTTGAGCCCGGGGCTTTCACATCCGACTTAACAGACCGCCTACGCGCGCTTTACGCCCAGTAATTCCGATTAACGCTCGCACCCTCCGTATTACCGCGGCTGCTGGCACGGAGTTAGCCGGTGCTTCTTCTAAAGGTAATGTCACAGCTAGCAGTTATTAACTACTAACCTTTCTTCCCAATTGAAAGTGCTTTACAACCCGAAGGCCTTCTTCACACACGCGGCATGGCTGCGTCAGGCTTTCGCCCATTGCGCAATATTCCCCACTGCTGCCTCCCGTAGGAGTCCGGGCCGTGTCTCAGTCCCGGTGTGGCTGATCATCCTCTCAGACCAGCTATGGATCGTCGCCTTGGTAGGCCTTTACCCCACCAACTAGCTAATCCAACGCAGGCTCCTCCAATAGCGCGAGGTCCGAAGATCCCCCGCTTTCTCCCTTAGGACGTATGCGGTATTAGCTCGAGTTTCCCCGAGTTGTCCCCCACTACTGGATAGATTCCTACGCGTTACTCACCCGTCCGCCGCTCTACTCATACCGAAGTACTTTCGCGCTCGACTTGCATGTGTTAGGCCTGCCGCCAGCGTTCAATCTGAGCCATGATCAAACTCTTCAGTTTAATCTTTAACCTCAATCTCTCGATATGAGGGTTGGTTTTCACAGTTACCCGCGCTCACCAACAAATCTCGGCTCAGACACAATTCGAAATCAAAAATTACTGCGCCACTAAATCTTCGAAAAGATCCAATGACTTTGAATTGATGAGTCACTTGTTGTGTCTGAATAGTCGTTAAACAACTATCCCAACAAGTGCCCACACTTCTGTCTTCATCTGTTTGTTAAACACCCACCAAATCGCTGGGATCTGGTGTTTTCCGACAACCCTCAGGCTGGCGGAGGCGCGCATTATACGCATGCGAGGAAGTCGCACAAGCCTTTTTATTAAAAAAGTTTTGTCGGCGCCGGGAGGGGCTGAAAACCCGCTATTTTTGCCAGCGGCGAAGCTGCTCTACAGGCCCCGACAACGCATAGGCGAGGGATGCAAGGAGCAGGATTTTCGGTGGATCCACCGTCACCAACCCAAACACAAGGACTACCGCCAGGATAGCTACGAAGGGCACCCGTCCATGGAGGTCGAAGCCCTTAAAGCTGTGGTAGGGAACATTAACCACCATCAATATAGCTACGGTCCCGGTTAAAGCTGCCACCAGGACCGCCAGCTCGAGGGGCAGCGCGGCCCCTACCCAACCCTGATCCTGGCAAACCCAGACCGTGCAGGCCATGATGCAGGCCGCCGCGGGACTAGCCAGTCCCATAAAGAAGTTAGGATCACCCACGCCTACCTGAGTATTGAAGCGCGCTAACCGCAAGGCGGCGCAGGCCACATAGACAAAGGCTGCGCTCCAACCCGCTTTACCCAAGTCACCCAGCGCCCAGCTAAACATCACCAGGGCGGGCGCAACACCAAAGGACACCATATCCGCCAGACTGTCGTACTCCGCACCAAACTTACTACTGGTATTTGTCATGCGGGCGACACGACCGTCGAGCCCGTCGAACACCAGAGCGAACAGAATGGCGATGGGCGCAGTTTCGTAATCGCCCCGCATGGCCGCGACCACCGCATAGAAGCCACAGAACAGCGCGCCGGTGGTAAAGAGATTTGGCAGAAGGTATACGCCCCGGCGCTTGACCGTGCGTCCGTTCTCGGAGACTTCCTCTTCGTGATCCTCGATAAGGTTCTCTATGGAACTTGCGGCCTCACCGAGACTGTCCGGCAACAGGCTCGCGGGACCGGTGGTCTCTTTACCTTCATTGCCGTCATTACCGTCATTGACGGGGGCCAGGGGTGCAGCCTCATCGTGACGGTCCTCCTTCGAGGCCGGGACGTCGGCAGTCTCATTCTTTGGGTCTTGATCAGCCACTGGATTTTCCCGTTATTGTCCCTTGATTCTATCAGAAGAGTGTTCCAGTCCCTCAGCCACTTTCCAGAGCCCCTGTATCACGGGATCCGTCAGACGCGGCTGCCGGGCACACAGGCTGATCTCGAACTCCGGCAACTCGTTTCCCAGATCGATGACCCGCAAACTGTTCTCGAGACCGCTTGCCTCCACGACCAGTCGAGGAAGCACCGCGACGCCCAATCCCAGAGATACCATAGCGACAATGGCCTCGTGCCCCGCCACCCGGGCATACACCACGGGTTGTCGAGAAAAACGGCCCCGCAACCATTGATCAATGAGATCTTTACTCACCCCTCGCGCAGGTAACACCCAGGGTAGATCTCCAAGAACAGTCCACAGCTCTTTTTCGCTTCGCCCCTGCAGGGCGTCGCTCAAGGCACAGTCCACGAGAGGCAGACACAGGCACATGGGTGTATTTGCCAGGGGTGCAAAAGCATAGCTCTCACCTTGGCTTTCCGGTCGGGCAATCACGGCGACATCGGAGCTTCCCCGTCGCACCCGCTCGAAACCGTCCGCCTGGTCACCGGTTTGCAACAGAATCTGCACCCGGGGAAACGCCTCACGATAAGCTGCCAGTAATGGCGACAGGAGCCGGTGCGTTGCCGTTACAGAGCAGAAAATCCGCAACTCTCCCTGCAAACGCTCGTCGTCTCCAAGAGATTGTTGCAGGGAACGCCAGTCCGAGAGCATGCGCTCCGCAACGGTCTGCAGCCTGCGGGCGGCACTGGTTGCCGTCATGCCGCGACGGTCTCGGTCAAACAGACGCTCACCCAGCTCCTCCTCCAAACGATGAATGCAACGACTGACCGCAGAGATACTCAGGTGCTGCTCTGACGCCGTTCGGGTGAAGCTGAGACTACTGTTCACCGACAGGAAAATCTGCAGGGATTTGAGATCCATAATTGGCGTTTCACGCAAAACAGTTTTCAGTATATAGCGTTTTACGCAAATTACTTATTCCCTTAAACTTGCGCGCTTTCTCAAAGCAAGGAACCTCCCCATGGGACAGAACTACTTCAACACCCTTCCCCTGCGCCTCCAACTGGAGCAACTGGGTAAATGCCGCTTTATGGATGCCAGCGAGTTCGCCGACGGCGTCGACAAACTCAAAGGCAAGAAATTGGTTATCGTGGGCTGCGGTGCTCAGGGACTCAATCAGGGACTGAATCTCCGCGACAGCGGACTGGATGTCAGCTACGCGTTGCGTGAGTCAGCTATCACCGAGCAGCGCGCTTCCTGGAAGAACGCCACGGACAATGGCTTCACCGTTGGTACTTACGAAGATCTCATTCCCACCGCGGACGTCGTGCTCAACCTAACTCCAGACAAGCAACACAGCGCCGTCGTCTCTGCGGTGATGCCCCTCATGAAGCATGGAGCTTGTCTGTCTTACTCTCACGGTTTCAACATCGTAGAGGAAGGTATGCAGATCCGCGACGACCTGACGGTAATCATGGTGGCTCCCAAGTGCCCGGGCACCGAAGTCCGCGAAGAGTACAAGCGTGGTTTCGGTGTCCCCACATTGATTGCGGTTCACACGGAAAATGATCCCAACGGTGACGGCATGGAAATCGCCAAAGCCTATGCCGTAGGCACCGGTGGACACCGCGCGGGCGTTTTGCAAAGCTCATTCATAGCAGAAGTGAAATCAGACCTCATGGGAGAGCAGACCATACTCTGCGGCATGCTCCAGACCGGTTCCATACTGTGTTTCGACAAGATGGTCGAAAAAGGCATCGATGCCAGCTATGCCTCCAAGCTTATCCAGTACGGCTGGGAGACAGTCACCGAGGGCCTCAAGCACGGCGGCATCACCAACATGATGGACCGTTTGAGCAACCCCGCGAAGCTGCGCGCCTTCTATCTTGCCGAGGAACTCAGGAAGATCATGCGCCCTCTGTACGAAAAGCATCAGGACGACATCATGACGGGCGAGTTCTCACGCACCATGATGGAAGATTGGGCGAACGACGATGCCAACCTTCTCAAATGGCGCGCCGCCACTGCCGAAACCGCCTTTGAAAAATCCGAAAACACAAGTCAGGAGATTGGCGAACAGGAGTTCTACGACCACGGCATCCTCATGGTCGCCATGGTGAAGGCCGGCGTTGAACTCGCTTTCGAAACCATGGTGTCCGCGGGCATCATCGACGAGTCCGCCTACTACGAGTCTCTCCACGAAACGCCGCTGATCGCCAATACCATCGCCCGCAAAAAGCTTTACGAAATGAACGTGGTTATCTCGGATACGGCAGAATACGGCTGCTATCTGTTTGACCATGCTTGCCGACCACTCCTGGCCGACTTTATGAAGGACATTGAGACGGATGTTATCGGCGGCGGTCTGGGTGACGATAACACCGTGGACAATCAGGAACTCATTCGAGTCAACGAAGCGATCCGCTCCCATCCTGTAGAGACCGTAGGGACGATGCTTCGCGGCCACATGACCGCGATGAAGAGCATTCTTTAGCCAGGGTAGATCAACCGTATTAAAGCTGCGGCCCTAGGGCCGCAGTACTTTTTCCCCTCGAGAAATACCCGCAACCCCCGAACGCACCACCTCCAGAATATCTGCTTCCGGAATTGCAGAGACGAAGGAATCGAGCTTGTCCGTGGTGCCCGCCAGCTGGATCGTATAAACCCGCGGACCTACATCCACAATCTGCCCCCGGAATATATCCGTGGTCCGCTTGATCTCCTCGCGCTGCGTGGCGTCCGCCCGCACCTTGATGAGCATCAAATCCCGCTCTACGTGGGCGCCCTCGGTAAGATCTACCAGCTTCACCACATCCACAAGACGATTGAGGTGTTTGGTGATCTGCTCGATGTGACGGTCATCGCCGAAGGTCGTCAGGGTTAAGCGCGACAGGGTCGCATCTTCCGTCGCTGCCACGTTAAGCGTCTCAATGTTGTAGCCCCGCTGCGAAAACAGTCCCACCACCCGCGACAGTGCCCCGGGTTCGTTCTCCATCAATATAGAAATAATGCGCCGCATGTCAGCTCCTCTCGTTCTTGCTAAGCCACATGTCCTTCATGGAGCCATTAGGCGCCACATGCATCGGGTAGACATGTTCCATAGGATCCACATACACATCCAGGAAAACGAGACGATCTTTGAGGGCAAAGGCCTCCGCCATTTTTTCGTCGAGCTCGGCTTTATCCCGCACGGTGATACCCACATGGCCATAGGACTCCGTGAGCTTCATAAAATCGGGGAGCGAATCCTCATAGGTACTCATGGCGTAGCGCCCCTCGTACTGCATATCCTGCCATTGCTTGACCATGCCGAGATAATTGTTGCGAAGATTGATGATCTTCACGGGCGTGTTGTACTGAAGACAGGTAGACAGCTCCTGAATATTCATCTGGATACTCCCCTCGCCGGTGACACAGGCTACGTCCTCCTCGGGAAAAGCCAGCTTGACACCCATGGCCGAGGGAAGACCAAAGCCCATGGTTCCCAGCCCCCCGGAATTGATCCAGCGGCGGGGTTTGTTAAAGCGGTAGTACTGCGCCGCAAACATCTGGTGCTGCCCCACATCGGAGGTTACAAAGGCATCGCCGTTGGTAATGCGATACAGGCTCTGAATAACCTCCTGGGGTTTAATGTACTCGCTCTCTCCAAAGCGCCTGCCGGTCCACAGACCGTGACTGGCCCGCCACTCTTCGATCTGTGACCACCAGGCATCCAGAGACACGGGCTCCGGCTCCGCATCCTCGTTGCCTTGAGCGCTGCGGATCGCCTCCAGCAGATCTGTGAGCACCGCACGCACGGGGCCCACGATAGGAATGTCAGCCGTCACCGTCTTGGAGATGGCCGCGGGATCCACATCAATATGAATGATTTTCGCCCCGGGGCAGAACTTGCTGACGGTGTTGGTCACCCGATCATCAAAGCGCGCGCCTACCGCCAGAATCACGTCTGCATGATGCATTGCCATGTTGGCTTCGTAGAGCCCGTGCATACCCAACATGCCCAGGAACTGGCGATCAGAACCCGGATAGGCACCCAGGCCCATCAGTGTATTGGTTACGGGAAAATTCAGATGCTGCGCAAGCTCCGTGAGGAGCTCGCTGCCCTCGCCGAGGATCACACCGCCCCCGGAGTAGATAACGGGACGCTTGGCTGACAGCAGGAGCTTTGCTGCTTTGCGTATTTGACCGCTGTGCCCGCGCACCGCGGGAGAATAGGAGCGCAGCTTGACGCTTTCGGGATACTCGTAGGGAAAGCGCTCATCGGGGCGGGTAATGTCTTTGGGAATATCGATCACGACCGGACCGGGCCGACCGCTACCGGCTATGTGAAACGCCTTCTTGATGACACCCGGGAGCTGACTGGCGTGACGCACCTGAAAACTGTGCTTTACGATAGGCCGGGAGATGCCGAGCATATCGGTTTCCTGAAAAGCGTCCTCGCCGATGAGATGGCTCTGCACCTGCCCCGAAAGCACCACCATGGGGATGGAGTCCATGTAGGCCGTGGCGATCCCGGTTACCGCATTTGTAGCCCCGGGGCCTGAGGTCACCAGCACCACGCCCGGCTTGCCCGTGGCCCTCGCATAGCCGTCGGCGGCGTGGGTGGCAGCCTGTTCATGACGGACCAGCACATGAGGCACGCTCGCCGCCTTAAACAGGGCGTCGTAGATGTGCAGTACCGCACCACCGGGATACCCGAAAATAAACTCTACGCCCTCGTCTTCCAGGGCCCTTGCGATCATCTCTCCACCGGAGAGCATTTCGACACTCTCTTCAGGCCTGGTGGATACCTCTAACTCTGCGTTCACAATTGTGACTCCCGCTCGCGCCCACGCTTACCCTCGCACACGACAAACAGTTTTTCGCACCCGGTAATGAGCGGGCACACCTGTACCGCCGACACATCCGGTCAACCGCAAAAAACAGAGGGAGAACAAGCACGAAGGAACCCCGTGTCGCTGTCGCCCTGCGCGGTAACGCAGTGTGGACTGCCGTACTTTGCGCAATAGGTCGCAAGGTACCGCCGACGGGACGCAAGAACAGCTATCTCGGATAATCGCACCGAAACAGGGGCCAGAGGCGGAGGGTACTCCGCGTTGCCATTACCGTAATTACGACGACGCAAGTGTGGTCAGGGATCCCTCCGATGTCAACCTGTACACGCGCCTCGACCTACACAATAGAGCCTGGGCTAAGGGCCACAGTAAAAGACGCAAAAGCGCGCACCCAGAGTTCTCAGGTATTCTATTAAATCCAGATTGCACTGATTTGGACGCTGAGTTATGTTCAGCTGGGTCGACTTTTCGCTGGATTTGAGCTGTGAATTTTCATTTAAAACAAAAACCTGCTCGAGCGGTGTTTATGCTGGCAGTGTTGGTGGCGCAAGCCCCGAGCCTTGCTGATAATACCTATTACCAGTGGAAAGACGAGCACGGCAACATCGTCATGAGTGATCGACCTCCGACCACACCGGAACTCAAATACAAAAAGGTGATAACCGGTAAGGAATCTCTGCGTGCCGCACCCACACCGAGAAGCACTTCAAGCGATAAACCCAGTAACCTGAACTCGCCTGCCAACCCTGGCAGGAGCAAACCAAACGAAGTCAGAGCTCCCGAAAGTGAGCGAGACGTAGACCGTGACCCCCAAGCCTGCGCACAAGCGTTACGCGCCCTTGAGGAGTTGGATAATAGACCTCGAGTACGGGTGTATGACGAGCAGGGCGAGCTAAAATACCTGTCTGAAAAAGAAAAGACTGATCTTTATCGTCGCGCCGAACTTACGGTTGAACGCCATTGCGACAGCTAGGCCGGCTCGCCACATTTACTCACTGAAGCCCGACGCGACCCGCCGAGCAGCGATGCTTATCAGCGAAGCTGTTGCCAGGATTGTCGCCCTACCGGATCACCCGATGCGCGGCCTTCCGGAGTTCCCATGTCTCCAATCCTGTTGCCCCCACCATCGTAGAAGAAATCTCCAGACCCTTCCTGATTGCGGATGATGGTAAGCTCTTCGCCAAAGCCACCACCGATGGCGCTGATCAATTTATCGGCGACAAGATCGCCAGTATTAAAAAAGCCATCGCTATTAATATCGAATACCGAGTCGCTGGCCTGGCTACCATCTGTAAGGTCCAGATCAAAGATAAAGCCTTCCCGGCCGCCAGAACATGGGTCTCCGTCTGCTCGCAGGGAGGTAAAACGTACACGCTCCCGTGTAGATGAAGACGGGAAGGAAGCGCGACTGATCACTCGTTCTCCGAGCGCCACACCGCCTACAGTCAGGTCCAGATACCAGCCGCTCTCGCTAGGAGCGCTATAACTATTGTCACTCACTTCTCGCACTGTCCTTGTGGCGCCCAGTGCGACAACCTGCGCCTCATAGGTAATTTCTTGTTGGAGCAGGTCGTCACGATCACCAATCGAGGCTGTCACACTCGCACCCGCATCGCGTATCCCGTAAAAGGTCTGCACCTGCGGATCAGCGTCATCCTTGTCTTCAATGCGAAAAAAGCTCCCTGTACCAAACAGCACCATCAATTCCCCCGGCTGTTTTGGATTTGTCGTGACTCTCGGTTGCACAGTGATCGGTTGCGGGTCCCCATCAGGGTCCACTGCGGAAAACAGACTTATGGTATTCGAGCTCCAGTCACTGACTGTCGGGCTGGACAAATCGAAACGCCATAAATTGCCCAGGAGGTCCCCGGCATAAGCGTAATGTCCAATGAAGTCTCCATCTGGCCAGTCACTGACCAAAACGGGTGCCAGACCGTTAGGCGTAGTGCTAGTGCCCGCTCCTGTATCGATCTTGGCAATCAAAGAGCCGTCTGCAATGTTCACCACAAACAGAAAACCACGGTCATTATTGCTGTTGTAACCGTTACCAAACACGGCACCAAATACGTTGTTTTCCAGCGGCACAATTTGAACATTGCTTACGCCGTACCCTAAATCCGGATCTGAAAACTCCCAGAGCACGGTACCTGCGTCCATCGATTCCGGATCTGTGACGTCCAGAGCAAAGACAGACCGACCTCCGACGCCCATGGTACCGACTACGACAGTCTTCCAGTTGCTTCCGATCAAAACGTCAGCCACTGTGGGTGTGCCATCAACCGTGTACCGGTGCTCATAGGGCGCATTACTAAGCTCGGAGAGCGGAGCATAATCTTCGCCAGGCACCGGTTCCAACAGTTCTCCCGGAACATAGCCGAATAACTCAGTACCGTCTGACGCGTCAAAGCCGTGAAGCATGCCACCGTTACTTGGGACCAGCAGCAACTCTGGACGACTAGCTTTTGATGCCACGTAAGTAGGGTAAGTGCCGGGCGAAAAATCTGTTCTCAGGAGCTGAAAGCCTGAACTCCGGTTGCTAACAAACTGCGGAGTACCACCAATAATATCGCCCATCAATCGCAGTGAGCCGCTGTCACTTCGCGACCGCAGTCCCGTGATTTCGTCGCCTCGTAGCCAGTTTACGCGGTCTTCACCACGACCATCGTTGGTACCGTCGGCCGCATGCGCCAAAGCGTCTTGCTGCGTAGCATTGAGGTTCCCATGGTCAAGGAGAGCACCCGCACTTCCGGTGTGTGTCAGAAGGGTGCGGGAAGCACTCGGCGTCGCTGCAAGTACGCATTCCGCGTCCCACTCTACCTCGGGCGGACAATCCCCAACGGACAATGAAGGTACGCTTCCATTAGATTGATCTACCGGCAGCGCCCTTACGGTGCCGGACCAGTCATCGCTGCGAAAACTGGCAGAGTAAAGCAGGGTATCTGCCTGCAGAACGGCTGCACTGGTAGCTGCCGAAGTTGCGGAAGTTTCAACGCGCTCAATAATGCTCTCGAGAACATCGCCCAGCGCGTTGGCAAAAGTATCAGGATCCGAAGCACTGAAAAAGCCACCGCGGGAGTTCAATCCAAAGTGCAGCAAGTCGTCGATCTTGGCGGGATTGGTGGCAGCAGGATCCGCCCAAGGAATAGCGGTCGCTGTTGGAATGGAAGCAAATGCTGTAGTGGGATCGACATTTCCCGTAACTCCGAGCCCGATGCCGTAGGTCACCAGATGCTGCCAGAAGGCCGGATCCGCTGCATTGATCGGCACCTCGTTGGATAGATCTGTGCGTAAATCGCGCTTCCAATAATGCATGCCCACATCGCCGAGCGTGTTGGAGAAACCGTCCTCAAAGGGCCCCACCGGAGTATATTGATAGCTTGTAGCCGAGGGACTGGTTATCACCGGTCCAGCCGTATCATCCGAGTTTCCAATAGTCGGATTCGGGCCATTCCAAAACCCATCGGTCATCATGATATGAAAGCTCTGACGGCAGGCGCCGGCGTCATCGCTGCCAGCAATCTCACCCGGTTGATCATTCCAGGGACCCCGCACATCAGAGCGCTCGAAATAGTTACCCACATCATTAGCGGCACGACGTAGAGGCGTACCGAAATTATTGATTACCTGACTATACAGGTCATCATAAAAATCAGTACGGACCGCGTCCGAAAAAGGCCGCACACCGTTAACTAAAGTACGGGTCGCTACGCCATCAACAGAGGTCGACGCTTGGTTAATGGTGCCATAGGCGACCCTAGCATTGGACGGCAATCGGGTAAAAGCCTGGCCGATACCGGCAAAGGACGTCAGCGCGCGCGAGCGGTGATATTGAAACCAGTTGGCAAAGTTTTGTAGTTCCTCATCGCGGGTGCGTGTCACACCTCCCGGGCTGGTAAAGTTTGCCGTTGCGGCGGTGGCAGTCGTGATTTGCACCCGCGTATAACTGGCACGGACAGTTACGTCCCCGACACCATCGTAATTGTAATAAGTCACTGGCCAATATGTATGATTGCCCCCGCACGGGTCGCAAAATGCTGAATCGAAAGCGTTGCCACGAAACCAGGTCGCCACCTGCGTTTGCTGGGCAGTAAGATTGAGAGACCCCAGTCCGGGTCTCGCTGGATGGTAAAGGGCTGCCGCAGGGTTCGCGTCCGCCATCAGACTACCGTCAGCGTTTGCCCAAGGCTGGTAAGTCAGGTCTGGGTTGTAAAATACTCTGTTGTTGTTTGCCGATCGACCAAAATAGTTATGCAGACTGTCATCGCGAAAAGAGGGCAGCTGATTGCCATAGTTCGCTCCGCCATAAAGCCCACCCGGACGGGGGAACATAAATATGGTAAACCGGAACTCCGGACCATCGGGCATGTATTCCCATTGCATAGATCCAGAGTCGTCGAAAGTAAAGACCAAATTAGGGTCAACCGACGCATTGAGAAATAGGGGGACAGAGGCAATATTCACATCCGCGCGGGCACTCAACCCTGCACCCAGCAGCGTGACAAGGAGTACACACACGCAACGGATTCGATTAGTTTTGCCCATAGGCCTCACACACTCCATTGGAGGTTTTTTCCGTAGTGGTCATTAATCTAAGGCTGCGCCGAAGCACCCGAACCCTGCAGAGGGCTGGCAGGCGGTGCATCGATAGTATCGGGCGCCACGCGCCTCAAATACTGGAGCACCGTTCCATCACCCTCGAAAAGCACAAAGTCACCCACGTTCACGGCTCCCCAGGTGATAATGGCTTCCGTGCCATCCGCAGCAGTCTCGCCCACCAGCCGCGATTCTGCCGTAACTCTTAACGCTACACCGGATATGGAGATGGTGTTCGTATTCCTGTCGACAGATGTGACCCGCCCCAAAGTCGGCGAAGCGATAGTTACCGAAGAAAACAAGACCCCTGACAGCAACCACAGCAAGCACAAACGTCTAAACTTTGCGTTAAATTGATCCCTTAGGGAGATGGCGCGCATAACTTATACCAGCGTGTCAGTCTGTATTGTCTTGGTTTACACCCAAAACCCCTAGAATGCAAGTTAGCCCCCAGAGCTAACAGTACCTTGCCAAGTCCAATAAAACTTCTCTGCGAGGACACAAACCATATGACGTAGGAAGGACAAACTTGGATGACTCGACAGCGTGTTGACTCATTATGCGAACACATGCTTTTATACCTAATAATTCCGAGGATGGGGCCCAATTTAACGCCCCGAATTAGGTGGTATGTCGATCTTCTTTCCTCACCACGACCAGAAAGGTTTCACCTTAATCGAATTGATGATCACGCTAGTCGTGCTCGCCATTTTGTTAGGCGTAGGAGTGCCATCCTTCAATCTGCTGCGGCTCAATTCGAATACAGCAGCATTGGCCAATGATTTTGCGAGCGCGTTAAACCTTGCCCGCTCCGAGGCAGTGACCCGCGCCGAACAAGTCGAAGTATGTCCGAGCAGTGATGGTGCGACGTGCACGGGCAATTGGACACAAGGCTGGATTGTCATTGTAAGCGCCTCCTCCGAAGTGTTACGTGCTTATCCAGCACCTCCTCAGGACGCCACTATCACCCAGACCCCCGCAGCCAACACGGCCGTTGCGTTTGGCCCCCTGGGGCAGCCCGTCGCAGGCGCAACAGATATCTTTGCCCAGATCGATGGCTGTCTGGGCGACCGGGCGCGTCAAATCGAAACGGCAGCCGCCGGCAGGGTCAGCGTGGCTCGGGCACCTTGCATATGAACAAATTGCAGTCTCAATCTAGCCGGCCGGTTTTAATTTTATGCAGAAACCACCAGCGTGGCGTCGGCATGATAGAGGTACTGATAGCTATCGTTATCGTGGCGCTGGGAGTTCTGGCAATTGCCCGCCTGCAAACCAACATGGTCCGGTTTAATCAGAGTGCCTTGCTGCGCAGTCAGGCCTCTCTGTTTGTTTACGATCTCACCGACCGCATGCGCGCTGACCTGCAAGGCGCAATCGATGGCGACTACAATCGTGACTTTGCTGACGCAATTCCCGTGGGTGGAACACTCCCGGCGGACGAATTGGCTGAGTGGCTTACTCGGATAGGAGAGAGACTGCCCAATGGACAGGGGGCCGTGGCGACAGCCGGAGATACGATTACAGTGTCGGTCAGGTGGGACGACAGTCGCGGCGAAGAGGCCGTTGAAGTGTTTTCATCAACTCAGCAGTTATGGCAGCCATGACGCTGGGTAATGGTACACGCTGGCAGCAAGGCTTCACGCTCACTGAGCTGCTCGTCAGTCTGGTGCTGGGACTGTTCGTGGTCGGTGGTGTACTGTCTGCGCTCCTCGGCGGTCTGGAGTCCTTCCGCACTACCGACTCACTTTCACGCATGCAGGAAAGTGGTCGCTTTGCCCTTGAGCTCCTCCGCCGAGACATACGTCAGGCGGGCTACACTGGTTGCCGTAGTCGACTGCGCGCGGAGGTCCCACGACTCACCGGTTCATTGAGCAACAATCTTATTAGAAATACGCTGAACCCTGCCCCCGTGGGTGCAGTTGACGCCTTAAGCTTTGCTTTCGATTTTGCCGACCCGTTGATGGGCTATGAAGCCACAGGCAGCGGCACCGGTAGTAGCTGGACGGCTGGCGTCGCTGGAATACCCGCGGCGACGGCTAACCCCCTACTGACCAACCCACGCGATGACAGCGATATCCTGGTAGCAGTCACGCCGCGAGGATTTGGGTTGGGTGTTCCAGCGCTCTTCCTGGGGACTGATCCGATCATCGTAAATACCGGTAACGATCTAGCTGTAGGAAACGTAGTGATGGTCTCAGACTGCACCTCCGCAGCTATCACACAGATAACAGGCATCGCGACGGCGGCGGGACAGGACTCGCTGACCCACGCTATTGGGCTGGTAACGCCGGGACCCAATACAGGCCCCGGCAATCACACTGTAAACCTGGGCCGTAGCTTTAGCGTCGGCGCCGAGGTTGTGCCGATCGAGCGTGTGGCTTATTACGTCGCCGATAGTGCTGTGACGGGGCGTCCTGCATTGTTTCGCAATGGATTGGAGATCGCAGAGGACATCGAAGACTTGCAAGTTGAGTATGGTGTTGACACCACTGGGGATACACGCATCAACCAATATGTGACGGCCGCAGGCATGCTCGTGATCGCCACCCCGGGGCCAGCGTGGGAAAACGTACTTGCGGTGCGCGTACACCTGCGGATCAGCAGCGGTGAGGAAAATAATCTCGCCGAGCAGCCTGTCACACTCAACTACGCAGGCACCACGTTTACGGCGGATGCTGCCGACCTGCGTCTGCATCAGGTGTTTACGTCCACGATCAGCATCAGGAACCGCTTACTATGACCGGTCATCGCTGCATCCAGAGCCGGAGGGCATCGACTCAATGTCTGCGCCGTCAACGCGGTATCGTATTACCCGTAGTTATCATACTCATGGTCGTCATGAGCATTTTAGCCATCTCGGGTATGGACGATACCGCGATGCAGGAACGTATGGCCGGCAACCTCAGGGACCGCGACATTGCCTTTCAGGGCGCTGAGTCAGCCCTGCGCGAAGGGGAGGCCTGGCTCCAGGCCAACGCTGCCGCCGCCGCGGTAAACGCCAACATCTCTGGGGTACAGGCAGCTGATTGGAACGGCGTGGCACCGGCACCGACCAACACTCTTTCAGGCCTCTATGCCTCTGGCTCGATTGTCAGCTTGGCAGCGGACCCCGCTTTTTATGTCGGCCCACCGGAGCTGCTGAGAGTCAATCCCGGCGAGACGCCTCCGGAGTTTCGGGAGGTCTTCCCGGTTATCTCGCGTTCTCTAGGTGCGACCAACGCCACTGTAGTGATACTCCGATCGACGTTTGAACCCCTGTGATTCATAGGCCCGCATTTAAGAGGTAATCATGCCCAAGAGTATCCAAAGGCCCTCACCGGCCTTCCGAACCAAAGCACCTCGGCATTCCAGTGGCTTTACGCTCATTGAGCTCATGATTGTAGTCGTTATTGTGGCAATTCTTGCGGCTGTCGCACTGCCTAGCTACCAAAACTCAGTGATGAAGACCTGGCGCAGCAAGGCCCAGGGTTGCCTGACGGAAATGGCTCAGGGCATGGAGCGGCGCTTTACCGCAGCACTGAGTTACGAGGGCCCCGCGGCGACTCCAGGCCTACTACCACCCAGCAGTTGCACCACCGAAGACGGTATGGCCGCGCGGTACGCTTTTGATTTTACGGCCGACCCCACTGCAAATGCTTTCACTCTTCGGGCGACCCCTCAGGGCGATCAGGCAACTCTGGATGCCGCATGCGGTAACCTAACCATTGATCAAACCGGGTTGAGAGGAGCTACAGGTTCTGGCGCTTTAGATCTATGCTGGTAATCTGCTGCTTAACCTCACAATACCGCGTGGCAGTGCCGGTCTTTTACCCACGATAATCAAGTGCTTAATAAGTCCCTTTTCAACGCGGACGTCTATGTTCTTGGCGTTTCATTTGCGCACGCTTACTCCGTTCGGTATCTTCCCATAGTCATTTACTGAGGTGTTTTGTGGAATACGCTCACCGAAAGCCAAATTTCCCCGCGCTGCTCGCCCGTGCAGCTCGTTCGCTTTTTTGCCTCAGTATTCTTGTGCTGATTGTTACCCCGAATATCCACGCCGCTGACAGCTACTACCGCTGGAAAGATGCACGGGGCAACATGGTTGTAAGTGATAGGCCCCCTTCGGAAGACATTGCGTACGAAGTGGTTTCCCAGGGATCTTCGTTTACGCGACAAGTTCGGCAGGGACAAGGAGCGGTTCCTGCTGAAGTCGTTCCAAGACCGGGAAACAGCTTCGAGCAAGTTGATGCCACAAAAGCTTCGGAGGGAATTGAGAAAAACCCAGAGAGCTGCGCCCGGGCTCGCATTAATCTTGAAACCCTTGATTCGGGTGCTCGCATTCGGATTCGCGACGAAAATACCGGTGAACTGCGGTATTTGAGCGAGGAAGAGAAACTGGTACAGCGGCAGAAGGCCGAAGACATCGCTCGCGTCCATTGCGAGTAATTTGCGTAGTTGAACAAAAAGAAGCCCAGCTATATGCCAGGCTTTTTACCTCCTACACTCTTTCTTTCCATCACGCTCTACTGCGCTCTACACGTTTAGCGTTGGAGAGGGTGAAGAAGGCTTGTGAGCAGTGTTTACGCCGCGCCGTCCGACAGCTTCAAAGCAAATTCCGGCCCGGACTCACCCCAGTCCGCGGTAATCCGCTGTCCCGGAGCAAACTCACCGGCCAGGAGCTTCTGGGCCAGGGGGTTTTCCAGCTGCTGCTGGATAGCCCGCTTGAGGGGCCGCGCACCGTAGACCGGATCAAAACCGCCTTCGACCAGCTGATCCATAAAGGCATCGGTGATATCCAGAGCCATCTCCCGCTCGCCTAAACGCGCCCGCAGGCCCGCCAGCTGAATCGTGGCAATCCCCCGAATCTGCTCCTGCAGCAAGGGATGGAACACCACGGTTTCGTCCACGCGGTTAATAAACTCCGGACGAAAGTGCTGGGACACAACCCCCATCACTGCCGCCTTCATTGCGTCGTAGTTTTGATCCCCGGCGAGCTCCTGAATCAGATCCGAGCCCAGATTCGATGTCATCACAATAACGGTGTTACGAAAATCAACCGTTCTGCCCTGACCATCGGTTAACCGTCCGTCATCAAGCACCTGAAGGAGGATGTTAAAGACATCGGGATGAGCCTTTTCGATCTCGTCCAGAAGCAACAGGGAATAGGGCCGACGACGCACCGCCTCGGTCAGATACCCACCCTCTTCGTAGCCTACATAGCCCGGCGGCGCGCCGATAAGCCTGGCCACGGAGTGCTTCTCCATAAACTCAGACATATCAATGCGCACCATGGCCTGCTCGCTGTCAAAGAGGAAATCCGCCAGCGCCTTGCAGAGCTCGGTCTTACCCACACCCGTGGGCCCCAGAAACAAGAAGGAACCGTTGGGACGATGGGGATCCGAGAGACCCGCCCGCGAGCGTCTCACCGCATTGGCAACAGCCACCACGGCCTCATCCTGGCCGACCACGCGGTCATGGAGGGCGTCCTCCATACGCAGGAGTTTGTCGCGATCGCCCTCGAGCATTTTAGAGATGGGAATACCCGTCCAGCGGGAAACCACTTCCGCCACCTCCTCATCGGTCACCTTGTTGCGCAGGAGCGTTCGCTCAACATTCTCTGCCGCCTGAGCCTGGGCGAGCTGTTTTTCCAGCTCTGGTAACTTGCCGTACTGCAATTCCGACATCCGGGTAAGATCCCCCGCCCGCCGCGCGGTCTCCAGATCCAGCTTCAATTGCTCGATATCACTTTTTACCGAGGCTGCACCCTGCAGGGAGGCCTTCTCTGCTTTCCAGATTTCCTCAAGATCCGCAAACTCTTTCTCGATCGCCGTGATCTGTTCATCCAGAAGCGCGAGTTGCTTCGTCGCTGACTCATCTTCATCTTTACGAACGGCTTCGCGCTCAATTTTCAGCTGTATCAGCCGTCTTTCCAGGCGATCCAGGGCCTCAGGCTTGGAATCTATTTCCATACGGATGCGACTCGCCGCCTCATCAATAAGGTCGATGGCCTTATCGGGCAGCTGCCGATCCGTGATGTAGCGCTGAGAAAGCTGGGCTGCGGCGATAATGGCCGAGTCGGTGATATCCACGCCGTGGTGCACCTCGTAGCGCTCTTTCAAGCCCCGGAGAATGGCGATGGTATCTTCCTCGCTGGGCTCGTCCACCAGCACCTTCTGGAAACGCCGCTCCAGAGCCGCGTCTTTTTCGACATACTGGCGGTATTCATTGAGCGTTGTGGCGCCCACGCAGTGAAGTTCTCCACGGGCCAGCGCAGGCTTGAGCATATTGCCCGCATCCATAGAGCCCTCGGCCTTACCCGCACCCACCATGGTATGAATCTCATCAATGAAGAGGATCACGCGCCCCTCTTCCTTGGACAACTCGTTGAGCAACGCTTTCAAACGCTCCTCAAACTCGCCGCGGAACTTGGTCCCCGCCAGCAATGCACCCAGATCCAGGGACAGAATCCGCTTGTCCCTGAGGCCCTCGGGGACCTCTCCGTTGATCACACGCTGGGCCAGCCCTTCGACGATGGCAGTTTTACCCACGCCCGGCTCACCGATGAGCACCGGGTTATTCTTGGTGCGACGCTGGAGCACCTGAACCGTGCGTCGGATCTCGTCATCCCGACCAATCACCGGGTCCAGCTTGCCGTCCCGGGCGCGCTCCGTAAGATCAATGGTGTACTTTTCCAGCGCCTGACGCGTCTCTTCAGCATCGGCACTGTCCACGGATGCTCCGCCCCGGACCGCCTCCACGGCAGCATCTAGACCCTCTTTGGTGACACCACTGTTGGTGAGTACCTTTGCAACGGCTCCCCCGGCTTCGAGGAGGGCCTGGAGTGCCAGTTCGCTGGAAATAAAGCTGTCACCGCCCTGCTGGGCCTTTTTGTCGCTGAGGTTCAGCACCTTGCTCAGGTCCGGTGAAACGTGCACCTCGCCCGTCGAGTTTTGCACCACCGGCATCCCGTCGATGAGTGATCGAAGTGCCTGCTGCAGCACATCGATATTGGCACCGGCGCGCTGGAGCAAAGGTCTTGCTGAGCCATCCTGTTGGTTGATCAATGCCTGAAGCAGGTGCGCCGAATCAATCTGGTTGTGATCCCGTCCCACGGCCAGGGACTGGGCGTCCGCCAGGGCGTTTTGCAGGGAATTTGTCAATTTATCCATTCTCATAACTGTTTTACCTCCACAGCGATTCAAGGATCACCGTCGGCCGCCGCAGCGTTCACCGTGACCACTTATACCCTTATAGATATTGGGGTTTAACGGCCGGTTTCAAGGGCCGGAGGTCAGTTATCGCGCACAATCAGACAGGCCATTCGGCCCGTCGTGCCATCTCTTCGATAGGAAAAAAACCGATGGGGATCGCCAAAAGTGCAGAGATCGAGACTCTCGATGGTGTTGAGACCGATGCCCCGCAAGCGCAGCATCGCCAGGCCATTCAGGTCAGCAAGATAGTGGCCCGGGCGGATCGGGGATGCTCGGAAACAGGCGGCAACGCTGCCGCCCTCGTCCCCTTGAAGCTCATTCCCTTGAAGAAAGGCTGATCGCACCTCTGCGCCCACTTCAAAGGCATTGCGGCCAATGGCGGGACCCAGCCAGGCACACAGTTCCCGGGGAACGACATCGAGGGCCGACACCGCTGATTCCAGCACACCTGCGGCAAGCCCCCGCCACCCCGCATGCACCGCCGCAATGACGCTGCCAGAGCGATCAGTCAGGAGCACCGGGAGACAATCGGCCACCATGACCGCACAGGCAACGCGATCTTCGCCGGTCCAGGAGGCATCAGCCCGACACGGCGCCTGGAGGCTGTCGACGGCCGGCACGATTTCGGTGCCGTGTACCTGCTCTAACCAGGCGATCTGTGTTCCCGCCGGTAGCCCCGCCCGAAGATCCGCGCGATTTGCCCGCACCGCCCCGGCGTCATCCCCAACATGAAACCCCACATTGCTCTCGTCAAAAGGTGGCTTGCTGTGTCCACCGATACGTGTGGTGTAGAAGAGACGAACATTGCCCGGCCAGCCCCTGGGACTGACTTCCACAAGACTCATGACAGACCGGAAGCCTGGCCGCCCTGTACGGAGTTCTCCTCCGCCAGCACCTGAAGCAACGCCTCCAGATCATCGCTGAGGGGCGATTCAAAACTACAATGGTCACCGGAGCCCGGGTGCACAAAGCTCAATCGTTGCGCATGAAGCGCCTGACGCCGAAACCCGCGCAGGGCGGCCGCCAGGCGCTCGCTGGCACCGCGGGGTAACTGCAAACGTCCACCATAGACAGGATCTCCCAACAGAGGATAGCCGCGGTGGGCCATATGAACCCGTATCTGGTGTGTGCGCCCCGTCTCTAGCTGCACGTCCAGGGCTGTGTACTGTGCAAAGCGTCGGGCGATACGGTAGTGGGTCACGGCGGGCTTACCACCGGCGGCGACGACCGCCATTTTTGTCCGCTGTCGGGGATGTCGGCCGATCGCAGCCTCCACGCGCCCTCCTCCACTTGGCACCCCGCGGACGATGGCAAAGTACTCCCGCTGTACATCCTTTTTTTGCAATTGGGCGACGAGGCTGCGATGAGCGTTTAGCGTAGCGGCCACCACCAGGAGGCCACTGGTCTCCTTATCGAGGCGATGAACAATGCCCCCTCGGGGAATCGCCTCGAGATCCGGACGGTGATTCAACAGGGCATTGACCAGCGTGCCGTTGTGATTCCCGGCCCCGGGGTGCACCACCAGACCCGCCGGTTTGTCGATGACCAGAAGCTCTTCGTCCTCGTAGACGATCTCCAGGGGCAATGCCTCAGCCGTCCAGGACACTTCACTTTCCAGCTCGGCGTTAAGGCTGAGCACCTCCCCACCGCGGATGGCATCGCGCGGACGTCCCTTTGTGCCATCCAGACGAAGCTCACCGCTGCGAATCCAGCTCTGGAGCCGTGCCCGGGAAAATTCGGGAAACAATTGCGCCGCTGCCTGATCCAGACGCGCCCCCACCAGGTCCTCCCCGGCGGTGGCACTCCTTGTAATCTGACGCGCTTCGATAGGCTGTTTTATGGTTTATGGACTCCCCTGGCTGTGCTTAAATAGCGCCCCTCTTAACGCCATCGATTTTAGCATGAGCCTTTTCTTCCACCTCGACTCCCGAGCCCGACGACGATCACTCCTCGCCAGCGTCCTGTCTGTCCTTCTATTAATCGGAGGTTGCGCGGGCAACGACGAAGAGGACATTTCCGCCGACAGCGGGGAACAACAGATCTACGATGAGGCCCAGCGCTATCTGAACGCGCGGAACTTTGATCTCTCGATCAGAGCCTTACAGGCCCTGGAGTCCCGCTATCCCTTTGGTAAGTATGCGGAACAGGCACAGTTAGAACTTATCTACGCCCATTACGGTGCCTTTTCGCCGGAAGCCGCTATCGAGGCCGCAGACCGCTTTATTCGTCTCCATCCCCAGCACCCGAATGTCGACTATGCGTACTACATGAAGGGCCTGGCAACCGCGACCGCCAGCCAGGATTTTCTGTCCCGCTTTACACCGACGGATAAGACCCTGCGCGACACAAGCTTTGCCAAGGAGGCCTTTGCGGAGTTCTCGCAGCTCGTCACCCGCTTCCCCGACAGTCCCTATGCTGCCGATGCGAAGTCTCGCATGGTTTACCTGCGGAACCTCCTTGCGCGCAACGAGATACACGTCGCGAACTATTATTTCCGCCGTGGCGCCTACCTCGCTGCCGCAAACCGCGGACGCTATGTTGTTGAGAACTTCCAGCGCACCCCGGCCGTGGGTGACGGCCTCGCCGTCATGGCCCAGGGTTACCTCTTGCTCGGGATGGACGATCTTGCCAAGAACGCCATTGACACCCTGGCGTTAAATTTCCCGGACCACCCCGCTCTGAATGACGAGGGTGAATTCGACACGGTCTACACCCAGGATGGTCTCCAGCGCTCGCTCATCAACAAGATGAGCTTCGGTCTCTTTGACCCGCCGAAGCCACCCCAGTTTGATAGCCGCAAGGGCATCAGCTAGGGAACAGACGGGAGAGAGGCCTCACTCACCCATACGCCAGGCGGAGGTGATGGGATAGCGACGATCACGCCCAAATCCGCGCTGGGTAATACGCACGCCGATGGGTGCCTGACGTCGCTTGTACTCATTGAGATCCACCAGCCTCACGGCGCGCTCCACGTCTTCCCTGGGTATACCCTCGGCAATAATGGCCTCGGCGCTGAAATCCTGCTCCACATACAGCTCCAGGATCCTGTCCAGTACGTCGTAGGGCGGAAGACTATCCTCGTCTTTCTGATCAGGCGCGAGCTCGGCCGAGGGCGGCCGTTCGATCACCCGTTCAGGAATGCAGGGACTCAGGCTGTTTCGATAGCGACAGAGCGCGTAAACCAGTGTTTTGGGCACATCCTTGAGAACATCAAATCCTCCTGCCATATCCCCATAGAGCGTGGAGTAACCGACGGCCAGCTCACTTTTGTTACCCGTGGTGAGCACCAGCGAGCGCTTTTTATTGGAAATGGACATGAGCAGCACTCCCCGGCACCGGGCCTGGAGGTTTTCCTCGGTGGTGTCAGCGTCCAGCCCCGCAAATTCATCCTTTAAGGCTGCCAGAAAGCTCTCGTAAATAGGCTCAATGGATATCACGCTATGGCGCACGCCCAGGGTCGCACTCTGCTCCGCGGCGTCGGCAATGCTGATGTCCGAGGTATAACGAAAAGGCATCATGACCGCTTCGACCCGAGAGGCCCCGAGCGCATCCACCGCCACCGCAAGGGTCAGTGCGGAATCCACACCGCCGGACAAGCCCAGCACCACGCTGGGGAAGCCGTTTTTATTGACGTAGTCGCGCATACCCAGAACGAGCGCCTGCCAGACCGCCGCCATGTCGTCGAGTGCTTCGCTCAGCACGCCTTCCCTGAAGCCCGATGCCGACCCGCTGTCTGTCCACTCGCACCAGTTGGATGCTGTCTCAAAACGCGGACTCTGGGCCACAAGCTTGCCATCGCTATTCATGGCGAAGGAGCCGCCATCAAAAACCAGTTCGTCCTGACCCCCTACCTGATTCACATATACCGCTGCCAGATTGTTATCCCGACAGCGCCGGGCCAGCAGATCTAGCCTTTCCTGCTGCTTGCCCCGGTGAAAGGGTGATGCATTCAGGTTGATGAGAAGCTCCGCGCCCGCGGTGGCCGCTGCAGCACTGGGCCCGGACACCCAGATGTCCTCGCAGATACTGAGGCCCACGCGGGTTCCCTGAATCTCAAGAACGCAGGGCTCGCTGCCCGCGGTAAAATAGCGCTTCTCGTCAAACACCTGGTAATTGGGCAACTCATTTTTACGATATTCAGCCTTGAGCTCCCCGTCGTGGAAAACGCCGGCGCAGTTGTAAAGCAAGCCTTCCCGGCGGATGGGGTACCCCACGATCACCCATGCCTGGGGGGGCAGCTCCCTGTGGAGGCGTATGATGGCGTCGTTTACCCGCTTACAGAGGGCCGGCCTGAGGAGCAGGTCTTCCGGTGGGTAGCCCGACAGGGTTAGCTCGGGGAACACGACCACGGGCGAATCCTGTTCCTCACAAGCCTGGGTCGCGACCTCAATCACCTGATCGGCATTGCCCGTGAAATCACCCACCTGGGTGTTTATCTGGGCCATCAAAATGTGCATATAAACCTTCCAATTTTCCGGGGGCGCTATTGTCAGCGATCGGGAGCGGACTGACCAGACGGCACGACAGCATGCCATGCGCTGCTAGAATGAGCCCTCGCTGCCAATCTATGGAACTTTGAGTAACTGACCGTGAGCAACCCTGACATTTTAGTGCCTCCCGGTCCCGTGGGGACTGAGCAGAATCAGCTGCTGTTTCGCATTTACCTGATCTATCGCACGGTGCTGTCAGTTGTGTTTCTGGTGCTGATCACCCTGCCAGCTACGCGACAACTGGTGGGCGCGCAGAATCCCGCTCTGTATACCGCGGTGAGCAGCATCTTTCTCTTCAGCAACATCGCACTCCTGGGAGTGGTGGCCGCCCGCTGGCAGAGCTCCAACGCCCGCCTCGTGCTACTGTTCTCAGTGGATATTGCGTGCATCACGCTGCTCAGTGATGCCTCCGGCGGCATGAGCAGCGGTCTGCCGCTGTTGCTGGCAATTACCGTCGCTTCCAGCGCCGTACTTATCAGCAATCGCACGGTCGCAACGCTGGTGGCTGCGCTCACGGTGCTCGCCGTGCTTGGGGACACCCTGCGGCTCATGTCCACCACCAACGCGGGAATAAAGGCGCTATTCCCTGCCGGGCTCCTCGGCCTGCTGTTCTTTATCGTCTCGGGCATTGTACAGCTTGTTGCGCTACGCCTTGGCCGCGTGGAGGCGCTGGCCAGTGAGCGCGCGAGCGATATCTATCGGCTTCAGCGGCTCAATGAACAAATCGTACAGAATATGCAGACGGGGATTCTTCTGGTGGACTCCCAGAACCGCGCCCGCGTGCTCAACGCCGCGGCGGGGAGACTCCTGGATCCCAGCAGGCCTATTGCGCTGGAACAGGGACGCGCCCTGGCTGACTACAGCGATGCGCTCTCAGAGCGCATTGAGAAATTCCGTCGCAGTGGCGAACAGATCGGATCTCCCTTTGAGGCGCGGGGGGATGGCGCGGAGCTGGTCGCACGATTTCACAGTCTCGAGGGGGGAGAGGAAAATCAGATCCTGGTATTTCTTGAAGACTATCGACCCGTGGCGGCCTACGCACAATCACTCAAACTCTCGTCCCTCGGACGTCTCGCGGGCAGTATTGCCCATGAGATCCGTAACCCTCTGGGAGCCATCAGCCATGCGTCCCAGCTTTTGAATGAATCACCGACCCTGGCGGATGACGACCGCCGCATGGTCGACATGGTGCTCACCAACAGTCAGCGGGTAAATGACATTGTAGAAAGTGTCATGCAGATATCCCGTCGCGAGCCCCCGAAGCTGGAGACACTGCGACTGGCGGACTGGCTGGAAGGCTATTACGAACGCTATCGCGGCGCCCGGGACAACCCCGGAGCCTTGAATATTGAATATGTGGATCCCCATGCCTGTGTTCTGGTCGACCCAGAACATCTTGAGCGCGTCCTGGACAACCTGGTGGACAACGCCATGCGACACAGCGAACTGGCGACTCAGCGTCCCGCCGCCGAACTGAGGGTCCGCGTCGATCGCAAGAAACGGGAATGCGTCATCGACGTGTACGATGATGGGCAGGGAGTCAACGACGCCGATGTGCCGCGGCTCTTCGAACCTTTCTTCACTCGCAGCCAGGGCGGCAGCGGCCTGGGTCTTTACCTTTGTAGAGAGCTATGCGAGCTGAATCAGGCAAGGATCGCCTACTTCCCCACCAGCGAGGGGCGAAGCCGTTTTCAAATCACCATTGAGCATCAGGAGTAAAGGCGTGTGAGCAGTCATGAAGGTGCCAGGGTTCTCATCGTTGATGATGAGCCGGATATACGCGAACTCCTGGAGATAACGCTTGGACGCATGGGCCTGGATACCGTCAGTGCTGCCACGTTAGGTGAGGCCTACGTCCTCCTCGATGATGGGGACAGCCTGCAGTTATGTCTCACTGACATGCGCCTGCCCGACGGCAACGGCATAGAGCTGGTAGAACATATTCAGGCCACGCAACCGTCTTTACCCGTGGCCATGATCACGGCCCATGGCAACGTCGACAGTGCGATTCGGGCACTCAAAGCCGGCGCTTTTGATTTCATCAGTAAACCCGTTGCCCTGGAGAAACTGCGATCCCTCATCAGCGCTGCGCTGGAACTCGATTCCATCGACACGGCGACAAATACTGCGCAGAGCGACGAGCTCATTGGCGACACGCCGGCGATGGATCGTTTGCGCCAGCAGATTGTCAAGCTCGCCCGCAGTCAGGCACCGGTGCACATACGAGGAGAATCCGGTAGCGGCAAGGAAGTCGTCGCGCGGAATATCCACGGCAAGGGCCCGCGAGCCGCGGGTCCCTTTGTCGCTGTGAACTGCGGAGCGATTCCCGCGGAACTCATTGAAAGCGAGCTCTTCGGTCACCTCAAGGGCAGCTTCACTGGCGCCAGTCGCGACAAGCTGGGGCTTTTTCAGGCCGCCGAGGGGGGCACGCTGTTTCTTGATGAAGTAGCGGATCTCCCTCTTTCCATGCAGGTGAAACTGTTGCGGGCCATCCAGGAAAAGCGCGTGCGCCCCGTGGGAGCAAATGAGGAGGTGGCTACGGACGTCAGGCTGCTGTCCGCAACGCACAAGAGCCTCGCAAAAGAGGTGGCCGCAGGGCGCTTCCGGGAGGACCTGTTCTTTCGGGTCAATGTCATTGAATTGGAGGTTCCCAGCCTGCGGGAGCGAAAAGACGACATCGCCACCCTTGCACACGCCCTTTTGGGTCGCATCGCCGAGGCCCATGCAAGCGAAATCCCAAGCATCAGTAGCTCTGCCATCGTAACGATGAATAACTATCATTTTCCCGGCAATGTGCGCGAACTGGAAAACATGCTGGAGCGCGCTTTTGCCTTGTGCGATGGCGGTGTGATCGATGGAGATGATCTTCAGATCGGCAGTATCGAAACGCCTGTCACCCAGACCGAAACGAAAAGTGAGAGTAGTCGCCTCCAGGAAGTTGCCGGTGATCTCGATGCCTACCTGGCGGACATCGAGCGGGGAATCCTCAGCGAAGCGCTGGAGGCTCACCGCTGGAACAGAACGGAGACGGCAAAAGCGCTTGGGGTGAGTTTTCGCAGCCTCCGATACCGGATGAAAAAGCTTAATTTGGACGAGTAACCATCGCTACTGATGTCGGAATTAGTTCCATCGCGACCTAGCATGACTTCAATCATTCATGGATTGGAACATCGAGCGTGGGACACAAGAGAAAAACCGAGCGCGGTGTTACGCTCGTGGAGCTTATGGTAACTGTAGTCATTCTGGTAATACTGGTCGCCGCGGGCGCACCATCATTTAAGCGTCTCAAGCAAATCGTCGAAAGCCAACGCGTCGCACAGCACATCACTACTCTGGTGAATTACAGCCGATTTACCGCGGTAACCAAGGGATCTCAGGTAACACTGTGCGCGATCGACGAAGGCGGGCGGTGTATTCGTGACTGGGCCGATGCCGTGAGTGCGAACGTCTTTATCGACAGCAACAGGGACAGAGCTTACGATCACTCCGAAGATTTATTACGCATCAGCAAATTGCCGATGCGCCTCGGGAAAACAAAATGGAAAGCCTCATTGGCCCGCAGCTACATCATGTTCGAGCCGTCCGGATTTACCTGGCAAAACGGAACATTCAACTTTTGTCCTGCAGATGGCGACGCACGCGATGCTCACGCGCTTGTAGTAAGCCATACTGGCCGTAGCTATCTGACGACCGATCGCAACGGAGATGGCATCCGCGAGGATCGAAGCGGCAATCCCCTAGTCTGCAATTAATACTAATCAGAGAGTACTATCCCTGTTCTAATCGACGGGCCGGAGGCGCAGCTCCCTGGGCATACTGAAAGTGACATTCTCAGGCCGGCCATCGACCTCATGCACTGACTCCGCACCTAAGGCCTGCAGTCGATCAATAACCTCCTGCACCAAAATCTCCGGCGCCGAGGCACCGGCGGTAACGCCGATATTCTGCTTCCCTGACAGCCACTCAGGATTAATTTCGTCCGCGCGATCCAACAGAAAAGCCTCAGCACCCATGCGCTCCGCAAGCTCCCGGAGCCGATTGGAATTAGAGCTGTTCGGAGATCCCACGACGATCATTAAATCGCAGTCCGCCGCAAGCTGCTTTACTGCATCCTGCCGGTTCTGTGTGGCATAGCAAATATCATCCTTGCGTGGGCCCGTAATCGCTGGAAACCGGGCTCGGAGGGCTTCGATCACCCGCGCCGTATCGTCCATGGACAGGGTGGTCTGGGTGACGTAAGAAAGCTTTTCCGGATTGCGGACCGTTAGGCTCGCAGCCTGCGCTTCGTCCTCCACGAGGTAAATATCACCACCCTTGCTGTGATCATATTGGCCCATGGTGCCTTCGACTTCCGGGTGCCCCTCATGCCCGATGAGCACACACTCCCGCCCTTCAGCGCTGTAGCGGGCAACCTCAATGTGCACCTTGGTGACCAGCGGGCAGGTCGCGTCAAACACCTTGAGCCCCCGGCTATCGGCCTGCTTGCGCACCGCCTGAGACACGCCGTGGGCACTGAATATGACAATGCAGTCGTCGGGGACCTCCTCCAACTCATCCACGAACACGGCACCCCGGGAGCGCAGGTCGTCAACGACAAAGCGGTTATGGACCACCTCGTGACGCACATAGATAGGAGCACCAAAGACCTCCAGGGCGCGATTGACGATATCGATCGCCCGGTCGACGCCGGCGCAGAAGCCCCGGGGATTTGCCAGCTGAATATCCATCAGTGCAAGTCTACCGCTTCGAGGCGGTGAATCTGAACGTCGAATAAAATGGTGTGACCCGCCAGGGGGTGATTAAAGTCGACGGTGACCTCCGTATCGTCAAAACCCACGATCATGCCCGGAAGCTCACCGCCGGACGCATCCGCGAAGGAACACACCAGCCCCAGTTCGAGCTCAAGATCCTCATCGAAGCCATCTCGGGGAACACGCTGGACATTGTTCTCGTTGGGCTGACCGAAGGCCTCCTCCGGCGGCACCTGAAACAGCTTTCGCTCACCGGACTGCATACCAATGATACGGCGCTCAAAGCCCGGCAGGAGACTGCCATCGCCGATCGCGAAGCTCACGGCCTCGCCTCCGAAATTGGAATCCACCTCTGCACCGTCTTCCAGCGCCAGAGAAAAATTCAAAAATACCCGGGTGCCTTCGCCCACATTGCCATCCATCGCATCATTCACCGCGTCTGTCATTTAACTACCCTGCTCCTCCTTGGAGACCTCGTCCGTCGCAGAGTTCACGAGGCTATCAAGAATGATGAGAAAAGCACCCACAGAAATAGCGGCATCGGCAACGTTAAAGGTCGGAAAATACCAGTCACGATAATGGACACTGATAAAATCAACAACGTATCCAAGGTGGATGCGATCCACAAGATTCCCCAGGGCACCGCCGAGTACCAGCGCCAGCGCCAGGGACAGCTGCCACTGCCGGGGCTTCAGCTCCTTCAGCCAGTAGACAATCATAGCGCTGACTGCCAGAGCCAATGTGGCAAAGAACCATCGCTGCCAGCCACCGGCTCCCGCCAGAAAGCTAAAGGCGGCCCCCTGATTGTGATGGAGGGTCAGATTAAACCAGCTCAGTAGCTTTACGGGCGTCGCGTAGCTCAGCTCGGAAGAGGCCAGCCATTTGCTGGCCTGATCGAGGATTACGATCATCAATGCCAGACCGTACCACCGGGCCGCGCCTCCCAGGGTCTCAGGCAAACTCCCGCACCTCGCCGGGGCCATCAACATTACTGACACAGCGTCCGCAGAGCGTGGGATGTGCCTCGTGTTCACCGATATCCGCACAGCGATGCCAGCAGCGCTCGCACTTCTCCGCGCTGGACGCGGTGACCAGCAGCCGCAGACCCGCAAGCTCCGTCTCCGCAGCCTCGGGGGGCGCTGACGCCAGGGACGCGACGTCCGCCGACGAGGTGATGAGCACGAAACGCAGTTCCTTGCCCAGTCCCCCAAGACGCTCAGCCAGCAGTCCATCGCAATACAGGGTGACTGCCGCATCCAGAGAGCCCCGCAGCTCGCCCGCGGCGCGAAGGGCTTCCAACTGTTTGTTCACCGCGGTGCGCACGGCGATCAGAGCATCCCAGTAATCTGCATCCAGCGTGTCATTGCGTGACAGTCGCAGGAGCGGCGCACCCCAGCCGGCGAGGAGCACGGAATCCTCGCGCTCACCCGGGAGGTTCTCCCAGAGCTCTTCGGCGGTAAAGGACAGGATAGGAGCCATCCACCGCGCCATGGCATCAGCAATACGGTAGAGCGCCGTTTGCGCAGAGCGCCGGGCATGGCTGTCCGCCCGGGTGGTGTATTGCCGATCCTTGATGATGTCCAGATAAAAGCCGCCCATCTCTCCGGAACAGTAGTTGTGAAGGCGGTGACAGACCTGATGGAACTGATAGGCATCGTAGGCCTGCTTCAAATCCTCCTGGAGCCGCGCCGCGGAGTCCACCGCCCAACGATCCAGGGGCAGCAAGTCCTCATCCGCAAGCGCATCCTCTGCGGGATCAAAACCGGAGAGATTGGCGAGCATGAATCTCGCCGTGTTGCGAATGCGACGATAGCTGTCTCCCGTGCGCTTGATGATCTCATCGGAGACGGCCACCTCGTTCCGATAGTCCGTCGAGGCGAGCCAGAGGCGCAGAATATCGGCGCCCTGATCATTCATGGCTTTGCGAGCGGGAATGATGTTGCCGATGGACTTGGACATTTTCCGTCCGTCGCCGTCCACAGTGAAACCGTGGGTCAGCACGGCCTTGAACGGCGCTTCACCGTAGGCGCCGATTCCCGTCAGAAGGGACGACTGGAACCAACCGCGGTGCTGATCCGAACCCTCAAGATAGAGATCCGCAGGAGACGTAAGCTCTCCCCGGCGCCGCAACACGCAGGCATGGGTCACCCCGGAATCAAACCAGACATCCAGGGTGTCCGTCACTTTATCGTAGTGCTCAGCGTCATCGCCCAGGAGTTCCCGGGCTTCTAGGCTGAACCATGCCTCAATACCGGACTCCTGGATACGCGTCGCTACCTGTTCGATAAGCGCCGGTGTATCCGGATGAAGCTCCGCCGTCTCCTTGTGCACAAACAGCGTGATGGGCACACCCCAGGTGCGCTGTCGGGAAATACACCAATCCGGTCGCTCGCTGAGCATGGATTCGATGCGGGCGCGGCCCCAATCGGGAATCCATTGCACGCCGTCCACAGCGTTCTGGGCGGCGTCGAGAAGCCCGTTTTCGTGCATGCGTACAAACCACTGGGGGGTTGCACGGAAAATCAGCGGGGTTTTGTGACGCCAGCAATGGGGATAGGAATGTTGGTAGTCCTCATGATGCAGGAGTACACCCCGCTCCTCGAGGGCCGCCACGATATTGCCATTGGCTTTGAAAACATGCTGTCCGCCAAAGAGCGCCGTGTCCTCGCGAAATACACCGTTGGGGCCCACGGGGTTGTCGACGGACAGGTCGTAACGCATGCCGACGATGTAGTCATCCTGACCATGGGCGGGCGCGGTGTGCACAAGGCCCGTGCCCGCATCAACGGTGACGTGCTCCCCAAGGATCACGGGTACCTGGCGATCAAGGAAGGGATGCTGGAGCAATTGCCGCTCGATAGCGCGCCCCTTGCAGCGTCCAAGAATCTCCGGCTCTCCCAGGCCATAGCGGGCAGCGCAGCTTTCCGCCAGAGCCTCTGCCACGAGCAAGCGCTGATCCTCAGCGGCAATGAGCACGTAGTCGAGATCCGGGTGCACGCTAACCGCACGGTTTGCCGGTAAGGTCCAGGGGGTGGTGGTCCAGATCGGGGCGACTACCGCCACGCCGTCTTCCAGTCCGCAGGCGTGGTTGATTGCCGATGCATCCACCGCGGCAAAAGCAACATCGATGGCGGAAGACTGCTTGTCGGCATACTCCACTTCGGCTTCAGCAAGGGCTGAGCCGCAATCCAAACACCAGTGCACGGGTTTGAAACCCTTGTGTACGTGGCCGCGCTCCACCAGGCGACCCAGGGTCCTCACAATGTCGGCTTCAAAATCGAAGTCCATGGTGAGATAGGGATTCTCCCAATCGCCGATGATCCCCATGCGCACAAAGTCTTCGCGCTGGTTATCGATTTGACGCCGGGCGTAGGCGCGGCATTTTTCGCGAAATTCTGCCGCGCTGAGCTTGACGCCGGGCTTGCCTACCTTTTTCTCGACATTGAGCTCAATGGGCAGTCCGTGACAGTCCCACCCCGGCACGTAGGGCGAATCAAAGCCATCCAGGGTTTTGTATTTGACGATGATGTCCTTCAGGACCTTGTTCACCGCATGGCCCACGTGGAGATCGCCATTCGCATAGGGCGGCCCGTCGTGGAGAATAAATTTCGGCCGCCCTACCCGCGCCTCGCGGATGCGGTGATAGAGCCCCATATCCTGCCACTGTTTGATTCGCGCAGGTTCCCGCTGGGCAAGGTTCGCCTTCATGGGAAATCCCGTGGTCGGCAGGTTCAGGGTGTCCTTGTAGTCACTCATGAGATTCTTCGTTCCTCAGTGCCCAATGCAAACCAGGCACGAGCTCCTTCAATGTCTTCATGTATTTTTGCCTTGAGTATTTCCACGGACTCGTAGCGTTCTTCTTCTCGAAACTTATGCAGGAAACGCACGCTGATGCGCTGACCATAGAGTGTGTGGTCGCCATCGAGAATATGCACCTCCAGATTGGGTTTCAGCCCCTCCTCCACGGTGGGCCTGACGCCGACACTGGCAATGGCTGGCGCATCATCCAGACCCCCGCCCGAGACGGTCACTGCAAAGACGCCGCTTAGGGGAACGCTTCTCCGCCGCAGGGCAATATTGGCCGTCGGGGAGCCAATCTGCCGCCCCAGTTGGCGTCCGTAAACGACCCTCCCGGAAATCTCGTAGTCCCGCCCCAGGCAGGCCCGGGCGGTGGCAAAATCACCGGCGGCCAGAGCTGTGCGCAGGCGGGTGCTACTCACCCGCTCGCCCTCCACCTCGATGGTTTCCGTGGCCAGGGTGTCAAAGCCCTCCCGCTTGCCAATGGACTCCATGAGAGAAAAACCACCCTCCCGGTCATGGCCGAAGCGAAAATCATCTCCCAGCACCAGGGCACGAACGCCCAAACCCTCCACAAAAATGTTCTCGGCAAACTCCTCAGCAGACATCTGGCGCAGGGTCTCGTTAAAGCGAAGGCACAGCAATCGGTCTACGCCCAGGGCCGCCAGGGACTCAAAGCGCTCTCGAAAACTCTGGAGACGCGCGGGCGCTGAGTCCGCCGCCAGATACTCGCGGGGCAGGGGTTCAAAGGTTACCACCGTAGTGGGAAGATCAAATTTTCGGCCCTGCTCTGCCAGCTGGGAAATCACAGTCTGATGACCCAGATGCACGCCATCGAAGGCGCCGATGGTCGCTACGCTTGGGCGAATTTTTGCGCGCAGGCTGCTACGGCCGCGAAGGAGCTCCATGGCGTCACTAAGGCTTAAAAAAAAGACAGCGCAGTATATCGAAGAACGGCCGGACAGCCTATGCAGAGCCGCCGCGATCCCCGTCTGATTTAAGGGTCGAAAACGAGGGCGCCCTTACGTCCGCCGGACGCATGCCTGCCAGCCAGAGAAGCAACAGATACGACAGGGCGCCCACGCCGCAGACCCCCAGGATACGCAGCCCTCGCTGCATCCAGGTCCAGTCCAGCCACAATGTCTCATGGGGCGTCACGTAAATCAGGACCAGAACCATGCCTACACAGGCAAAAAAGAGCCGGAAGAGGTATCGACGCCACTGCGGATCAAAGCGATAAACACCCTCACGTCGCAGGCCCCGCCACAGAAGACCGGCATTGAGAAACGCGCTGAGACTGGTGGCGAGGGCAAGACCCACATGACCGATACCACAATAAAACATCAGGGGCACGACAAAGACGAGATTCATCACCATGTTGGCGACCATGGCGCGAATGCCGATGCGCACGGGCGTCACCATGTCCTGACGGGCATAGAACCCGGGCGCCAGTACTTTGATCAGCATAAAGGCGCACAGTCCCAGACTATAGGCGCGGAGACTTAACGCCGACATAGCTATATCGCGCTCACTCAGGGCTCCGTAGTGGAACAGGCTGATGAGAATAGGCTCCGCCAGTATAAGAAGCGCCAGGGACGCAGGAACACCCACCAGCAGCACCGAGCGCACCGCCCAGTCCAGGGTTCGGGCGTAGTCGTCTTCCCTCGCGGCAGATTTTTGCGCTGAGAGCGTGGGCATAATGACCGTCGCCACCGCAATCGCAAAAACACCGAGGGGCAGCTCCGTGAGGCGGTCTGAGTAGTAAAGCCAGGAGACACTGCCTGTGGGTAAAAAGGAAGCCAGCACCGTATCAAACAGCAGGTTCAGCTGACTGACGGACACCCCGAAAAGCGCCGGAATCATCAGCGTCATCACCTGCCGGACCCCCGGGTGGCGGGGCTCCCAGCGCGGCCTGGGCACCAGGTCCAGCCGATAGAGAAAAGGCAGCTGGAACAGCAATTGTATGAGCCCCGCAAACAACACCCCCCAGGCCAGGGCAAAGGCCGGCTCGGAGAAGTGAGGCGCCGCCAGCAACGCGGCCCCTATCAGGGAGAGGTTCAACAGCACCGGCGTAAAAGCCGGCACCGCAAAGCGACCATAGCTATTGAGAATCGCGCCACACATCCCCGTCAGAGAGATCAGCATGAGGTACGGGAAAGCGATTCGAATCAAGTCCGCGGTGAGGGCAAATTTTTGCGGCTGTGCGATGTACCCGGGGGCAAACACGCCGGCGACCAACGGCGCCGCGAGAAGAGTGAGCGTCGTCAGCACAAACAGCACGCCGCCAAGGACCCCTGCCACCCGGTCGACCAGAGCTCTTACCGCCGCCTGGCCGCCGTTCTCACGGCACTCTGCAAGCACGGGTACAAAAGCCTGGGCAAAGGCCCCTTCGGCAAACAAGCGCCGGAGAAAATTGGGGATTTTAAAGGCGATGAAAAACGCGTCGGCGTTCGCGCTGGCACCGATAACCGCGGCGAGGATGACATCTCTCGCAAGTCCCAGCACCCTCGACAACATAGTCATGGTACCCACGACCGCGCTGGAGCGCAGTAAACCGGGAGGGCTCTTGGCAGTCACGTCCGGGTTCATGGGGTCGGCGTGGCGTCGCTATTCCAGGTCTGCTTAAGGCGCTCGCCATGGAGAGCGAACCATTGCAGGGCCACCAGCGTGTGTCCGTTATTGATCCGATCTTCGGCGAGTAATGCCAGGGCGTCACGCCGGGAAACCCGGTGCACCAGAATATCCTCCCCTTCGAGCGCCAAACCACGCACCTGTCCCACGGCCGCATCAAGCACCCGCCCGCAAAAAAGCCGCACATGCTCGCTGCAGGCACCGGCGCTGGGATAATAAGAAGCTATGGGCACCAGATCGCCGAACTCACAACCGGCTTCTTCCCTGCCCTCTCGACGGGCGACGGACTCATCGCTTTCGCCGGGATCGACGATGCCGGCAATAAGCTCCAGCATCCATGGGCTCTGCGCATCGCGCAGACTGCCCGCGCGAAACTGCTCTATGAGAATCAGGGAGTCCGTGTCGGGATCATAGGGCAGGACGCCCACGGCATCTCCGCGCTCGAACACCTCCCGCGTGACCGGCTCGCACCAGCCACCACTGAAGCTCCGGTGCTCAACGGTGATTTTCTGCACCGCGAAATAGCCGTCGAATACCCGCTGGTCTGTGAGCGTTCGCACATCCGCGCGACCGAAGCGCAGAGAAAAACTCACGTGAACCGGCCACCGGTGTACCAGGCCACATCCCGGGCATGTTTGTCGACCTGCCCCACCACGTCCAGGACCATGGCAAACAGCGCCATACGCACCAGCACACCGTTGTCCGTTTGCCTGAAAATGGCCAGGTTGGGGTTTTCGTTGAGGTCGTCATCAAGTTCCCGGGCAGCCTCCCGTGAATCCCGAGGCAGGGGATGCATAATCACCGTATTCGGATCACAGTGCCGGGTGTAAATCTGCTGGTTCAGGCGAAAACGGCCCCGGTACAGGTTTGCTTCCTCCGGCGACGCGAAACGCTCCTCCTGCAGGCGCGTGCTGTATACGATATCAACGTGGGTTATCCCCTCTTCCATGGCATCGCTTTCCAGCACCGAGTGCCCTGCCTCACGCAGGGCTTCCACGATTTCAGCGGGCATCCGCAACTCGTCAGGGGATACCAGGGTTACGCTCACGCCGTCAAAGAGGCAGAGGAGCTTACACAGACTGTGCACCGTACGGCCAAAACGCAGGTCACCCACCATGGCGATACGCAGAGCATCAATTCCCCGGCCCTGAGCAGACAGCTCGCTGCGGATCGTATAGAGATCAAGTAAAGCCTGCGTAGGATGCTCGTTACTGCCGTCGCCACCATTGATCACCGGCACGCGACTGGCCGCCGCAAATTCCGCTACGGACCCGACCTCGGGGTGACGCATGGCGACCACATCGGAGTAGCCCGATAGTACCCGCGCCGTGTCATACAGGGATTCACCCTTGGCAATAGCGGAGTTCTCGATCCCCGTTGTCTCCCGAACCTCTCCGCCCAGGAGATTAAAAGCGCTGCCAAAGCTCACCCGCGTCCGTGTGCTGGGTTCAAAAAACATCGAACCGAGGATCGCGCCTTCGAGAACACGGGTCACTTTGCGGCGTCGGGCATAGGGCTGCATGGCATCGGCCACCTCAAAAACAGCCTCCACGTCCGACCGCTCGAACTGTCCTACGGAAAGGATATGGCTACCCGCGAATTGCATAGGACTCCGCCTGCATAATATCAATGGCACCCATTATACGGGTCCGGGATAGCGATGGTCGCTCAAGCGAGCAGGCTGTCGCCCCAACGTTGTAATTCTTCAAGAACATGTCGGTCGCGATCGGTAATCTGAGCCGCGATCAGGCGCTCTTCGATAATCCCGTTAAGGTCCTCGAGATTCAGACTACGGCCGTCACCTTCACTGATACGGGCAAAGCGGTATTCCTCCCAGCGGGCCCGCTCTTCATCATTCAGCGTCTCGGGATAATTGCGGGCGCGGTAGCGAAAAAGCATTTCCTCAAGCCGGGTATCCTCGAAGGCAACGGTGGTGGTGGCAAGATCTTCCGGAGTCAGAGCAAGGACGCGGTCCAGGGTCCGCCGGTCTTCCTTCGGAATGAACCCGCCGCTGTACAGCATGCGGTCCGGATCGGTCTCGGGCTCTCTTCCTGATAACTCTGACACGGCTCGCAGCTTGTCCCGGAGCGCCCCGGGCATGCGCTCATCATAGGCCCGCAATCGCTGGAGGTTCCCATGACAGACAGCAAGATCAAGCCCCGACCGCTCTGCGACCGCGGCGTCCGCCATTTTTTCGGGTAACAGCACGGGGCATCGATTGATATGCACGGACTTGATTCCGGGTCGCACTTCGCCTTCACCTAAATCGGCGTTGGACGTGTATAGCCGTCGATGCAACTCCTCCGCGGGCAAATCGATGATCAGCGCCGCATCAACGCTGAGATCCGCGCAGATGACTTCGTTGCGGTTCTGATAGTGCACCGCCAGAGGAAGGATCAGGCCCAGGTTAGCCCGCCGTGCGCCAAACATACCGGATACGTGCAGCACCGGTTGCGCCATGGGGTCCAGCAGTGGCTTTACCGCCTGCTTGAAGCGCTGCCGGAACAACCAGTCAAACAAACGTGGCTGTTTATCTTTGATGGCGCGAGCCAGAGCAATCGTCGCCTTTACATCGACCAGGGCATCGTGGGCCTGCCCCTGCTCAAGCCCATTGGCCTTGCACAGATCCTCGAGGCGAAAGCTCGGCAGGCCATCGTCTCTTGTCGGCCAGTTCAGGCCCTCGGGGCGCAAGGCATAAGCGGTGCGCACCACATCGATAAGATCCCATCGCGATCGACCATCGCCGTACTCCCGCGCATAGGGGTCACGAAGGTTTCGATAGAGCGTGGCGCGCGTTACCGTGTCATCAAAGCGCAGGGAGTTATAGCCCACGGCACAGGTGCCCGGCTTCATGAACTCGTCGAGGATGGTGCTCATGAACTGCGCCTCAACGACGCCCTCGGCCAGGGCTGTTTGCGGCGTAATGCCGGTGATGAGGCAGGCGTCAGGGTGAGGCACATAGTCCCTCGGCGGCTGCGCGTAGATCACCAGGGGTTCACCGATGAGATTCAGATCCAGATCCGTACGCAGACCCGCGAACTGCGATGGGCGATCGTAAGCGGGATCTACGCCAAAGGTTTCATAATCGTGCCAGTAAAACGTCTCAGATGAGCTCAAGAGCCTGCTCTTCGATGACGCCACGCCAATGCGAGGGCCCGGACATATGCACCGATGTGCCTCGGGTATCCACCGCGACACTGACGGGCATGTCTTTCACTTCAAACTCATAGATTGCTTCCATGCCCAGCTCCGGGAATGCGACGACCCGGGATGAGGTGATCGCCCGGGAAACCAGGTACGCCGCGCCCCCAACGGCCATGAGGTAGACGGCCTCGTGCTTGCGTATGGCATCGATGCCCGTAGGGCCTCTTTCGGCCTTGCCAATCATCCCCAGCAATCCGGTCTCCTCGAGAATGAAGTCCGTAAACTTGTCCATCCGCGTGGATGTGGTGGGTCCCGCGGGTCCGACGACCTCGTCCCGCACGGGATCAACGGGTCCGACGTAGTAGATAAAGCGATCTCTAAGGTCTACACCCTCGGGCAAGCCCTCACCGCTCTTGATCAGCTCCTGCATCTTTTTGTGGGCGGCATCGCGCCCCGTAAGCATTTTGCCCGAGAGCAAGAGCGTGTCCCCGGGCTGCCAGGTCGCCACTTCTTCGCGGGTGACCGTATCGAGGTTGACGCGGCGGACGTCGTCTCCCGCCTCCCAGCTGATGTCCGGCCAGTCGTTCAGATCCGGCGGCGTCTGCAAAGCGGGTCCGCTGCCATCGAGGGTGAAATGGGCGTGACGGGTCGCAGCACAGTTGGGAATCATGGCCACAGGCAGAGAGGCAGCGTGGGTGGGAAAATCCTTGATTTTCACATCCACAACCGTAGTAAGTCCGCCCAGGCCCTGGGCACCGATACCCAGACGGTTCACCGCATCCATAATCTCCAGACGCAGTTCCTCCACGCGATTTGAAGGCCCCCTCTCCCGGAGGTCAAAAATATCGATAGGATCCATCAGCGACTCTTTGGCAAGCACGGCGGCTTTTTCCGCGGTGCCCCCAATACCAATACCCAGCATCCCCGGAGGGCACCACCCCGCGCCCATGGTCGGTACGGTTTTTACCACCCAGTCCACGATGGAGTCCGAAGGATTCAGCATGGCAAGCTTCGCCTTGTTTTCCGAGCCCCCGCCCTTGGCGGCCACCCGCACATCCACGGTGTTTCCGGGCACCAACTCCATGTGAATCACCGCCGGGGTGTTGTCACCGGTGTTTTTACGGGCGCCCGCGGGATCGCTGAGAATTGACGCTCGCAGCACATTGTCGGAGTGCGTGTAGGCCCGGCGCACCCCCTCGTTGATCATCTCGCTAACCGACAGCTTTGCGTCCCAGCGAACGCCCATGCCGACTTCCAGGAATACCGTGACGATGCCCGTATCCTGGCAAATGGGACGATGCCCCTGAGCGCACATGCGGGAGTTAATCAGAATTTGCGCCATGGCATCTTTTGCCGCGGGGTTTTGCTCCATCTCCCAGGCTTTGTGCACCGCCTGCACAAAATCCACCGGGTGGTAGTACGAAATAAACTGCAGGGCATCGGCAACACTGTCGATGAAGTCATCCTGTCGAATTACGGTCATAGCTCTGTCCTTGTCCTCAAGCGGGGGCCTAACCGCCGGCACCCGGTGTCTGCATAGCGCGCAACTGGGATTGAAGCTGAGAAATACTGGCATTGGTGGATTGACGGAAGGCGTTGATGGACTTGATCCACTCCTCGTTCCCCCCTACCCGCTTACCCAGTTTCGCGAGCTCCAGGTCGATGGCGTTCAGGGCGTCGGCAACGCGCTCTACCTCCGCCTGGCTTGAGCGCGCACTGGCAGCCATGCGCTCAAGATCTCCCGAGACCTTTTGCAACCGCGAAATGTCCTGAAGGGCTTTGCCCAGATCCGCCTGGGTCGCTTTCACGGACTGCGTATTTGCAGCGACGGCGCCATCGGACCGTTTTGCACCGGCCTCAAGCTTGCCGAGACGCTCCTTGGTGCTCTTCCAGACGTTGTCCCAAAGCTTGCGCACTTCGCTATCCAGCTCACGAATTTTGGCCGCCTGCACCGCCGCGTTCTGGTTCATCCCCTCATCGGTATCTGAGAGACGATCCTCCAGGTCGCCAATGCGCTTCTCGTAGCGCTCCAGGACGTGACCCGTCTGCGTCAGACGCTCCTGCAACTGCCATGACCAGGTGCAGGCCGCCAGCGCGACCAGCAGGGCAATGACCAGCACTATCCCTGAAATCAGGCCAGGCTTGCCTCCACCCTCGGGTTTTGGGGTCGACCGGGAGCCACCTCGAGGTCGCGGTACAGCAGCCGAGGGTGGCCCGCCTTCACGGCTGGCACTGATCGAGGGTATCGGTGAAATGTCGTCGTCTTTGGACATAGGACTCGGGTTCTAATGTCGGTTTTAAATAAAAACGGGCGCGATTATATCGCGCCCGTCACCGGAAAGTGACATCCGGCGTAAATCGCCGGACGGTGATCTCCCAGGGCTTACAGGTAGGCCATGAGCGCCCAGATAACACCCGTAAGCGCGATACTGAGATGCACGACTCCCACCACACTGGCCATAGGCCCCATACGTCCGAATAGCGCATTAAGCTGCAGGAGCACAATCAGCCCGCAGGCCGCCGCAAAGCCCGTGGTGCTTACGGGAATCATCTGCGAGAGATGCTGGGAACCCAACATGCCAAACAGCATAGGTCCGGAAAAAAGCGTATTGGTGCGGGATGCCAGGCCGGCCTTTGCTGCCGCTGCGGGCCCATCGCCTTCCTTCATACCAAGAACAATCTGCTGTTTAGGCCAGATCACCAGCCATACGTTGAGGAACATAAAGGTGCCGGCCAACGCCCCCATGAGAATCAGTGCACTGACGCCGGTATTGGCAAAGGCATTCACGAAGTGCAGAAGCCCCAGCCCCGTAAGAAACGTCACCAACGCCCCGTAGCGGAACCATTTAAGGGCGCGGGGCGCCAGCTTCTTCATGGCGTCCGCTTTGGCCGTGGCCTCCGCTTCCTTGAAGTACTCCGTTTGTACGAAATTGAAGTAGTACAGCATGCCAATCCAGACAAGACCGGCGAGCACGTGAAACCAACGAATAATAAATTCTACAACCATGTGATCCTGCCCCAGTGAGGTTTCTGACGCCCTATCATACACCGGCGGATGAACACACACATCGGACTCGCGCCGTTTTCCGTATAATCCCCTCAACCGCAGTGGCGGACCCGGGCAGCAACGAAGCGCTCGTTTCCACCGCCCGCCCTGCGCGCTGTCTCAAATACACCCGAAATTGAGCTTGGAGACTTTTTTATGGCTTTTGAACTACCCGCTCTTCCCTACGAGCAGAACGCCCTGGAACCCCATATCTCGGCAGAGACGCTGGAGTATCACTACGGCAAGCACCACAAAACCTACGTAGACAAGCTCAACGGCATGGTGGCCGGCACCGCAATGGAGTCCGCGAGCCTGGAAGACGTCATCCGCCAGTCTGAGGGCGGCATGTTCAACAATGCAGCTCAGGTCTGGAACCACACTTTTTACTGGAACTGCCTCTCCCCCAACGGTGGTGGCGAACCTACGGGCAAGCTGGCAGAGGCAATCAATGCGGCCTTTGGATCTTTCGACAAGTTCAAAGAAGAGTTTTCTGCGGCGGCGGCGGGCAACTTCGGCTCAGGCTGGACGTGGCTGGTACAAAACACCGATGGCTCTGTCGCCATCAGCAACACCAGCAATGCAGGCTGCCCCGTGACCGAAGACGTCACGCCGCTGCTCACCGTGGATGTCTGGGAGCACGCCTACTACATCGATTACCGCAATGCGCGACCCAAGTACCTGGAAGCGTTTTGGAACCTGGTTAACTGGGACTTTGTTAGCGGCAACATGGCGTAAAAAGACCGAAACGATAAGCCGCCTCAGCGAGAGCTCAGGCGGCTTTTTTGTGCCCGTCATTCAGGATCCCTCGATAGCCGACAGCACGAGGGCAGTCCTTGCTCCGCGTCGCGCTAAATCGGT